>JAHDQI010000136.1 GCA_018433925.1 Phycisphaerae bacterium
CCTGACCATGAAGATTTACGAAATCAAACTGGCTGGTGCGATTGACAAGAACACCGGGCTGCCCATCGTCTTTGCCACCATCCACCGCGTTCCTGGCAGCGACCAGATCACCGTTACCATCAGCGACGCCGATGGCAGCGACCGACAGTACATGGTCGAGGCCGACAGCCCCGAGGATATTTTCTCGATGGCCGAATGCCTCCAGGAACGCCTGGATGGATGCAAAGGCACCAACTCGATGATTCATGACTACTACCGTATGTTGCAAAGTTTTGGAGACTAACATTTCTATGAAAGGAACAGAATTATGAAGACCAAAGACATCAAAGTCGGACGTGTTTACGCCTCGAAAGTCGGCAGGAACACCACCCCCGTGAGGATCATGAGGGCCGCTGAAGGCGGCGGATGGGAAGCGGTGACGCTGACCGGCAGCAAGCCGGTGACCATCAAGTCCGTCGACCGGCTCGTAGGGCCGCACAATCCCAAGAAAAAGCCCACGTCGGCACAGGGCGGCAAGTCTGGCACCAAGCCAAGAAAACCTACCAGCCAGGCCAAAAAGGCCACCAAATCGAAACGTGGGCCAACCTCGCCCAAGGTCAAACGGGCCTCGGCGCTGGATTCGGCGGTGCGCGTACTTTCTGAGTCCAAAGAACCGCAGACCTGCAAGCAGATGATCGAGACCATGTTGGCCAGAGACTACTGGAAGCCCTCGCAGGGCGGCAAGACGCCGGCCAATACGCTGTATGCCGCGATCCTCAAAGAGACCAACACCAAGGGTAAAGATGCGCGTTTTCAAAAAGACGGCCGCGGGCAATTCGCCCTGGCTGGTGCATGATTCACATCCTCTCCATCACCACCTGAATACCCCACGATCTGTGGGGTATTTTTCATATTATCCTCAAACAACGCATCACATTCGATTATCGTCTATGCTGAGCAATTCGAGAATATACTTCATCACCGAGACATATTTCTCTTTCGGGACAGCCGTATGCATGCGGTTGATATGCACATCGAAGAGGCTCAGAATAATCCCGATTCTCAGTGCCCTGCCGACTCCAATGGCTGGTTCCTGTGCTTCATCAATGTCACTGATCGTCCCATCGGCCGGGGCCAGCAGCAGAGTTGGATCTTGTGGTATATCACGGTACGGGTTCCGGAAAAAGGACAGCACCCAGAGCAAAAGGAGCAACAGCGCTGCCTCCGGCAGGACAGCGATCCACCAAAAGCCTGCGGCGATGGGAGTCCAGGCCGGGAAAACGCGCCAGCAAAATAATCCCCACACGACCATCAGGGCTGCCAGCGCCGCCGGATACACCACCACCTGCGGCATACCATATTTTGTAAAGGGACTTCGCATCCCCCAACAGCATACGATGGGAGCAGAAATAGATCAAGATTTTGCAATAAGCAGGGACCTGAAATCATCCGGCGTCCTCAAAGGGGAGGTTGAGCACCGGGATTTTTCTTGACGATTTGAGCATATTTTTGTAATATTATCGCTGCCATAAGAACCTTGCAACCATCAGATGGCTAAAGAATTGTGCCTGAGAAGCACAAAAAATTATAAGGAATGTAAATGATCACCTTTCAGTGCAGCCGCTGCAGTAAAAAATACCGGATTTCGGATGAATACGCCGGCAAGCGTGTCAAATGCAGCTGCGGCACTGTGAATACTGTTTCTCCTGTCACAAAGGAAAAATCTTCTGGGGACACTGCTTACGCCTACAATAAGCTGCTCCGGGAACTGCTCAAAGATGCCCAGCAGGCGCCTGCCATCGAGGCGGAGTAATAGATCCTCAATCTCTGCCTTGATTACCAATCATACATTCTCCATCGATTCTTCAACATGGTTTTGCTGGCTGCAAATATTGTCAGTATTGCCTTGTTTTATGAAAGTATTTGTGGGTCAGAAACAAATGTGATCTCTCCTTCCACCATGTGACGATATCCATGTATCCCCCGTCCAAGAAGGAACGACATTATCAAATA
>JAHDQI010000159.1 GCA_018433925.1 Phycisphaerae bacterium
CTCCTTGAGCCCCGCTTCCTCGGCCGGGGAGTCGCTTTCCACACTCGTGATAATCGCCCCCCGCCCGACCTTCAGATCAAGGGCTCTGGCGATATCCTCGGTCAGGTCCTGCAGGGTAACGCCGGCATACCCGCGGACGACTTTTCCGGTTTCGATGAGCTGGTCCTTAATCGATTTTGCCATGTTGATCGGAATGGCCATGCCGATGCCCATGTAGCCGCGGACGCCGGTATCCCCGGTGACAATCGCGGCGTTGATGCCGATCACCTGGCCGTCGATATTCAGCAGCGGTCCGCCGGAATTGCCGGGGTTGATGGCCGCGTCGGTCTGGATGAAATCCTCATAGACTTCAGGATCATCCGGCCGCAGCTTGCGTCCCTTGGCGCTGACCACCCCGACGGTCACCGTCTCGGTGAGCCCGAACGGATTGCCGACAGCGATGACCCATTCGCCGATTTCAAGCGAATCCGAATCGCCCAGTTCAAGCATCGGCAGATTTTGGACCCCCTTGATCTTCAGCAGGGCCACATCGGCCTTGTCATCGGAGCCGACCAGCTCCACCTCTTCATACTTGCTGCCGTCATTGAGCAGGATCGTGATTTTGTCGGCATTGGCTACAACATGGTCGTTGGTCAGGACATACCCATCCTCTGAAATGATGAATCCGGAGCCCTGGCCGATTCGGCGCTGCTCCCGCGGCGCCTGTCGGCGAAAACGCGGCCCGAAAAAATGCTCAAAAAAATCGTCATCAAACGGAGAGCGGTAGCCCCCTGCTCCGACACTGACTACATGTTCGGTCTGCACGGCCACCACGGCCGGGACAGCGCTTTTGGCCACCCTCGTAAAGGCCTGTGATGTGCGCCGGAGAATCTGTATATCCTCGGCGGCCGAAACCCCCGCCGCCGGCAGCAAGAGCCCAACGACACACAACATGACGACGGCCTTTTTCGAACGATTGACAGGATTCATCATTCTGTTCCTTTCTGTAGAGGATTGCTTTGTTTCGATAAAAAAAAACGGGGGCCGCTCCGTGCGGTCCCCTCGTGTTGTCGTCGTCTTATCCGGTTTTGACTTCAATCCTGCGGGCTTTGGCCTGTTCGGGCTCGGCCTTCGGCAACCGGATCCGCAGCACCCCGTTTTTGAACGAGGCGTCCGCTTTTTCCTCATCGACCTCGGCCGGCAACGCAATCGAACGGCTGAATGTCCCGTAGGAGCACTCCGCGTGGTACAGGCCGTCCTTCTTCTCTTCGGAGGACTGCTTCTTTTCCCCCGTGAGGGTCAGCAGTCCGTCGGCGATACGCACCTCGATGTCCTTCTGTTCCAGACCGGGCAGCTCGGCCGTGACGGCAATGTCCTTATCCGTCTCGGCCACATCCACACGGGGCATAAAACCGGAGTCCAAATCGGCCCCTCCTCGCCACGGCTGCAGCGGAAAATCGCCGAAGAAATCCTCAAACAGTCGATTCATCTGCCGCTGCAGGGCATAGAAAGGATGGCTGGGCTCCTCGCCGCCAAGGGCGAGACTGCGACGACCTTTTTTCCACGGTACCAAGTTGTTCAGTGTCATAGTTCTCACCTTCCTTTCTTTGTACGGTTTTCATTTTTCTGTGTTCACTATCTCTACAAGACACTCTTACAAATCACGTGCCAGACTTCGGACATCTTTGTATCTCTATGACATAGAATGATTTACAAAAGACCGCGTGATTTTGGCCTCGCCGAACCCCTGCCAAAATGGCACGATAGGGAAATTTTGAGTATCCTTTACTCAGGGCAGCGCCGATTGCCCTCGAAAAATCCTTGAAAAGTCTATCGGTTTTTTATATAATTTCGGGAAGTGAAGCTTATGGATCAAGGAGACGGAGGCATCTGTTCGGAAAGGAGAAAAATGACACTTATTCCTAATTCAAATCTTTGCCGATCCTTTTTAAATATATCATTTGTCCTTGCGTTTTTTTGCCTGACCGGAGCGGACTGCACGGCCCGGCCGCAGGGCAGCATCTACGGGTGGGGCAGAACCAAACTGCTCAACGGCCGGACGCTGACGGACGTAATCCAAATCGACGGCGGGAGCGATCATTCAGTGGCCCTGAAAGCGGACGGTTCCCTCGTCGCCTGGGGCAGGAACAGTTTCGGTCAATCTGACCCGCCGGCGGGAAATGATTTCATTGCGGTCGCCGCAGGACAATGGCACAATCTCGCACTGCAATCGGACGGTACAATAATCAGTTGGGGAGATAACACATACGGTCAGTCGGACCCTCCGGCAGATGCCAATGACTGTGTCGCAATCGACGCCGGATTGTATCACAGCATCGCGCTGAAATCAGACGGCTCATTGGTCGGATGGGGGTATAACGGGTATGGCGAGGCCACGCCGCCGGCCGGAAATGATTTTGTTGCCATGGATGCCGGAAGACAATTCAATCTGGCGCTGAAATCGGACGGGTCGATTGCCGCGTGGGGAGATAACGGTCATGGGCAACTGAATACGCCGGAGGTGGACCCAAACAATCCCTTTACGGCCGTAGCCGCAGGGGATGGACACGGGCTGGCGCTTCGGTCGGATGGCTCTCTTGTCGGCTGGGGATATGACGGTCACGGACAGGCCACCCCTCCGGCAGGAAATGATTTTGTCGCCATTGCCGCCGGATATGCCCACAGTCTGGCCCTCAAAGACGACGGTTCAATCGTCGCCTGGGGCTGGAATTATTACGGGCAAACGGATGCCCCGGCAGAGCAGGACTTTATGGCTGTGGGCGCAGGGGTCTATTACAGTCTGGCCCTCAAAGACGACGGCACGGTGGTGGGATGGGGACTGAATGACTATGCGCAGGCAAGCCCGCCGGAAGGCGATGACTTTATCGCGGCGGCCTCAGGATCGCTTCACGGCCTGGCACTGAAGGCGGACGGGTCGATTGTCACCTGGGGATCAAACAACAAAGGACAGGCCGATGCCCCTGCCGGAAACGACTTTGTCGCCGTCGATGCCGGGATTCTGCACAGTCTGGCTTTGCGGGCGGACGGGTCGATTGCGGCCTGGGGAATCAGTGACGGCGGGATGAATGATTTTGGACAGGTCAGAAACGCTCCTTCCGGAAACGACTTTATTGCCATAGATGCCGGGTTTATGTACAACCTGGCCCTGAAAGAGGACGGCACGATTGTCGGCTGGGGATGGGACGGTCACGGAGGCGCCACCCCGCCTGCGGATGCCAATGATTGCATTGCTGTCAGCGCCGGAGGCGGGCACAGTCTGGCCCTGAGATCAAACCATTCGATAATCGGCTGGGGACTGGATCACGCGGGTCAGGCCACCCCGCCGGAAGGCAATGACTTTACCGCGGTCAGCGCCGGGGGCGGGCACAGTCTGGCCCTGAAGACAGACGGTTCGATTGCCGGATGGGGAACCAATTATGATGACGACACCCAGGTATATTTCGGCCAGGCCGACCCGCCGGGCGGCCATGACTACATCGCTGTGGCGGCCGGCGATGAATACAGCCTGGCTCTGAAAAACGACGGTTCGATTGTCGGCTGGGGCTCCAATTATGATGTTGACGGCACGGTGTATTACGGTCAGGCAACGGCCCCGACCGAAGATGGTTTTATCGCCATTGCCGCCGGAGAAAAACAGAGTCTGGCCATCAGGTTTGTTTGCCAATACGAGTTAGCGGGTGATCTGAACGATGACTGCCGGGTGGATCTGGCTGATGTCGCTATACTGGCCTCGTCGTGGCTGGTCGACTGCCGGAATGAGCCGCCTGACCCGGCCTGCCTGCCGAAATAGTAAGTCAAGCAGGAATCACACGGTTTAAAAAACATGCCCGCGCCCACCGGCGCGGGCATGTTTTTTTTGGCAGGTCAACACATTATTCGCGCCAGTCCGATTCAAGAGAGTCTTCCTCGGAACCGGCTTCGTCTTCGTCTTCGTCTTCGTCTTCTTTTTTGTAATCGTTCTTTGCTTCCTCGGACTTTTTCTGTTCGAGGGCCAGCAGGTCCGAGACGGTGGGCTTTTCGAGGCGGCCGCCGTTGATAATCAGCTTGACCTCCTCGGCGTCAAGCGTCTCGTACTTGAGCAGAGCCTCGGCCAGGGCATCGAGTTTGTCCCGATTGGCCTTGAGCATATCCTCGGCCTTCAGGTAGGCCGTATCGAGCAGCTTCTTGACCTCGCGGTCGATGAGCTCGGCGGTCTTCTGGGAATAGTCGGAACTCATCGGACCGTAGTAATACATATCCGAGCCGTTGGTCCCGTAATGAACGGGCCCGACCTCCTCGCCCATGCCCCACTCGGTGACCATCTGGCGGGCCAGGGCCGTCGCGTGCCGAATATCCGACTGGGCGCCGCTGTCGATATCATTAAAGACCATCAGGTCCGCGATCCGGCCGGCAAAGCAGATCTGCAGCTCCGCATCACAGTACCGCTTGGAATAATACAGCCGGTCCTTTTCGGGCAGGGCAAACGTGGCCCCGCCCATCGGCCCGCGCGGGATGATGCTGACTTTGTGCAGGGGATCGGCATCCGGAAGCATCGACTGGACCAGCGCGTGTCCGGCTTCGTGATAGGCGGTCAGTTTCTTGTCGTATTCATCAATCGAGCGGTTTCGTTTGGCGCGGCCCCAGCGCACCTTGTCGCGGGCCTCTTCAAAATCGCTCATCTCCACAAAATCCTTATTCTGCATACTGGCGCTGATGGCCGCCTCGTTGATGAGGGCCTCCAGCTCGGCGCCGCTGAACATGGGCGTGCCGCGCGCGAGCCGCTCAAAATTCACATCCGGGCTGTACTTGATCTTGCGGGCGTGAATCTGCAGGATTTTCGTGCGTCCCTGCAAATCGGGCAGGGGCACGACCACCTGCCGGTCAAACCGGCCCGGCCGGGTCAGCGCCTTGTCGAGGATGTCCTGCCGGTTGGTGGCGGCGATGACGATGACCTGGTCATTGGTATCGAACCCGTCCATCTCGACGAGGATCGCATTGAGCGTCTGCTCGCGCTCATCATGGCCGCCGCTGACAAAGCCCGGTCCGCGCTTGCGGCCGATGGCGTCAATTTCGTCCAGAAAGATGATGCACGGCGAGTTGTCCTTGGCCTGCTTGAACAGGTCCCGCACGCGGCTGGCCCCGACGCCCACAAACATCTCCACAAAATCGCTGCCGGCAATGCTGAAAAACGGCACATCCGCCTCGCCGGCAATCGCCTTGGCCATCAGGGTCTTGCCGCACCCGGGCGGGCCGACCAGCAGCACGCCGCGCGGAATGCGGCCGCCGATTTTTTTGAATTTTTTCGGATTCTTCAGAAACTCGATCAGCTCGGCGACCTCTTCCTTGGCCTCTTCGATCCCGGCGACATCCTCAAAGGTCTTCTTGGTTTCCTTGCCCTGAATCCGGTGCTTGCTGCGGCCGAAATTCATCAGCATCCCCCCGCCCGAACGAATATTGCGAAGGAAGAAGAAGTAAATCAGCGCAATGACCAGCAAAAACGGCACCAGGTTCCACAGCAGAGGCGCCCAGATATCCGGTTTCTTGATCTTGACCTCGACCCCTTTTTCCTCCAGCAGCGGCAGCAGCTTGTCATCCTTCAAAATCTCCGAGATGACCACTTCAAAAAGGACCGGCTTGCCTTCCGGAACGGCTTCTTCCTTAAACTGTCCCCGGATTTTTCCTTTGCCCTCATCAATGAGAACCGACTGGATCGCGCCGCTGCGTACATAATCGAGAAACTCCGGCGCGTAATTGAGTTCCTGAACCCGCTGCATTCGCATCAGCATGGAGACCATCATCATGATAATCAGGCCGATCAGGAGCCAGCTCAGGGGGCCGCGGTTGTATTTGGGCAGGGGCGAGGGCGGCTGTCCGCCGGGGCCTTTTTTCAAGGGATTTTGTTTCGTCATCTCAGGTTCATATCTTTCTTTGGAATTCTCATCATCGGCGGTCAAAAGCGATTCGCTGCCGTTTACCAGGGGGTTTCCATACGTTCTACGATACGCTGGGCCGCCTTGTTCACCGCCAGGGCCGCCGAATACTCGTAGTCCTGGTCCAGAAACGCCGAATAGGGGGCCGAGGTGATGAGGGTTTCATTGTTAATCAGGACCTGCCCGGTCCGCAGGTTTTTCCAGGTAAACGTCACCTGAATCAGCGATTCCTGCTCGAGGGGACGCCCGGTATACCGATCCACCGTCAGGACGGAATTGCCCGTCTGCAGAACGCCGCTGAGAACCGAATCGGCCTGGTCACGGTCGGAGATAATCTTGTACGGGGTCTGGGCCTCGATGCGTTTGCAGACCGCATCGGTCAGCGTCACCTCATGGCCCCGGCGAAAACCGCCCGTATCGAACATCTCCACATAGACGGACCGAATGTCTTCGGGATAAAGCCAACTGTTGGAATACCCCTCCAGCCCGCATCCGCCGGCCAGGAGCAGCAGAGCCGTCAGGCAGACTGCCCCCCTCCGGAAAATGCCGTGTTGTGCTTGCACCGCTCTGTTCATAACGCGTTCTTTTCCTCTTCTGATGGTCGTTGCGCCGGCGGCTCTCCCGTCGGCAGATCCAGAATATACGCCAACCCGAACCAATGATCGAGAAAACGCACCCCTCCGTCAAACACTTTTCGGCGGGCCGTTTTGGGCGGCAGTTCGCTGTCGCCCCGCCGCAGGGCCGCCAGGTGACGGTCCGCCATCTCGGCGGCTTTGGTGCCCGGCCAGTCGGCCGCGACGCCCTCGTAATACATGGCTGCCGCGTTCTCTTTTTCGAGGCGTTCGTAATACAGCCCGGTGAAAAAATGCCGATAGGCCTGCTGCTCAACAATCAGGTCCAGCGTGTCCGGAATCTCAAGCTGACGGGCGCTGTCCGGGTAGCGCTGCTGATAATCTTCAAAATAGCTGGCGGCCCCCCGCAGCACGGTTGCGTCAAAATGGGGACTCGTATAGGCCGCGTGAAGCGACTGAGCCATCCGTAAAAGGGCCTGGCGGCCGTACTCCCCCGTCGGCCAGCGGTCGGCGATCTCGGCCCATGTCTGGTAGGCCTCCATAAACAAAGCCCGCCGTTCCTGGTTCTCGGCCACCGTCAGCAGGCAGCGATAGGCCAGCGGCGAATTGCCCCCGCGGTCGGCCAGATCACGCAGGATTTTCTCGCCTTCATCGTGTGCCGGAAAGCGCAGGATTTTCAAAAAGGCGCGTTTTTGTCCGCCCGCGTAGGCCGCCCCGATCGAATAAAGCCGCTCCGAGGCGGCCGCATACAGGGGACTGTCGGGATGCTCGGTCAAAATGCGATTGTATTGCCTGGCCGCCTTCGACAAAACGGTTTTGGAATACAGCGTTTCGGCCTGGATAAACAGGTCCAGGTCCGGGCCGTCAAACTGCGGATAGTCGGTTTTCAGGCCGTTAAGTGCCCGGATCGCCTGCCGGCTGTCACCGGCCTCGATCTGCTGTTTGATCTTTGAAATGGCCAGCAGAAACGCCCCCTGCGGGCTGTCCTGAACATTTTCCCAGCCCTCTGGACCGGACAAGACCCAGGTCTCCGCCGCCGTGCACGGCAAGGAGGCGGCCACGAGCACGGCCGCCCATAAAAACGTTAACTTTTTATTTTTCAACATCTTACACGCCTTCCTTGTGAGGGGTCTCTTCCCTGAATGCCTACGTCTGCGCCATTATATCGCCAAAATCGCAGGTTGCAACCTAACTTTGTCGCCCTTTTTGACGATAAAAAATAAAGACGGCCCCTTGACAGCGATCGGCCGTGCGGTTATAGTAGGTGTGGTTCTTTCGCAAATGAGCGGATTGAAATCGACCTGAGACACAACGGATGTTGTGGTGACGGTTCTGCGGCGGGCTCTTTTTAACCCGTCAGGTTCGGCCGGAAAAGCTCGGTGCTTTTCGGTTGGGCCGGATGGCCAATGCCCATGATCCCGCAGAAGTCGGAATAACTCAAGAGCGTTTATCAGGAGAAAACCATGGAAACACAGTCCCTTCCCACGGGCGCCGCGGCGCCGTCCTCCCAGTTTAAAACCGGAAGCGAGGTCATTGCAGACACCCTGCGCTCCCTCGGCGTCGAGTATGTATTCGGATACCTTGGCGCCTCCGTATTGCCCCTGTTCGACTGCCTTTATCGCCAAATGGCCGAATCAGCGGGTTTTGTACGCATCCCCCGGTCGGCGGGCCTCGGCCTGCGGCACGCGGGGGAATAAAACCAACCGGCCCATCTCAATCCTTCTTATGTAACGAGGAGACACGTATGGCATCCAAAAAACAAACACAAAGTACGGCCGTCGAAACAAAGACCGGCAGCCAGGTCCTGGTCGATACCCTCGTCGAGCAGGGAGTCGATACCCTGTTCGGCTACCTGGGCGGCGTGGTGCTGCCCTTCTTTGATAAACTGTACGATTCGCCCATCCGCGTGGTGATCCCGCGTCATGAACAGGGCGGCTGCCACATGGCCGACGCCTACGCCCGCTCCACCGGAAAGGTCGGCGTTGTCGTGGCCACCTCCGGCCCGGGCGCCACCAACCTGACCACCGGCCTGGCCACGGCCATGATGGACTCCGTTCCCCTCGTGGCCCTGACCTGCCAGGTCCGAACCGACCTGATCGGAAACGACGCCTTTCAGGCGGCCGATACCGCCGGCATCACCCGGCCGATCACCAAGCACAATGTCATCGTCAAGGACCCCAACGACCTGGCCCGGACGATCCGGGAGGCCTTTTATATCGCCGCCACCGGACGGCCCGGTCCCGTGTTAGTCGATATCCCCGTCGATATGCAGATCGCCCAGATTCCCGTCACCCCGGCGGCTCCGATTGAACTGCCCGGCTACCGGATTCGGGATCGCGGCCATGCCCGACAGATCGCCAGCGCCGCCGAGGCCATCAACGCTTCCCAGCGGCCGGTCCTCTACGTCGGCGGAGGCGTCATCAGCGGCAATGCCTCCGAGGCCCTGCGGCTGTTCGCCAAAAAGGCCAACATCCCGGTCACCATGACCCTGCTGGGACTGGGCGCCTACGACCAGAATGAACCCGGCTCACTGGACATGCTCGGCATGCACGGAACGGCCTATGCCAATTTTGCCGTTCAGGAATGCGACCTTCTGATCAGCGTCGGGGCGCGATTTGACGACCGGGTCACCGGCAAGATCCAGACCTTCGCGCCCCACGCGAAGATCATTCATATCGACCTGGACCCGGCCAGCATCGCCAAGAACATCGCCGTTGATATTCCCGTCGTCGGCAACGCCAAACAGGTTCTGGCGGATCTGGCCGAAAAGGCCGAACACCGCCCGCGCAAGGAATGGTTTGACCGGATCGCCGACTGGAAAAAGCGGCACCCCCTGCGCTACGACACAAAGACCGACACGATCAAACCGCAGTATGTCATCGAGGAGATCTGGCGTCAGACGAAAGGCCGGGCCATCATCGTCACCGGCGTCGGCCAGCACCAGATGTGGACGGCCCAGTTCTACAAGTTCAACAAGCCGCGGCAGTTTATCACCTCCGGCGGCCTCGGCACGATGGGCTTCGGCCTGCCGGCGGCCATCGGCGCCCAGGTGGCCAACCCCGATGCCCTCGTTGTCGATATTGACGGTGACAGCAGCTTTAACATGACCCTGACGGAGATATCCACGGCCGTCATGTACAACCTGCCCGTCAAGGTCTGCATCCTCAACAACGGCTGCATGGGCATGGTTCGCCAGTGGCAGGAGCTCTTTTACGGCCGACGCTACTCGTGCAGCTCGCTGGAAAATCCGGATTTCGCCCGCATCGCCGAGGCCTTCGGGGCCGTGGGCGTTCGAGCCGATAAAAAACAGGAGGTTCCGGAAGTGATCACGGCCATGCTCGCCGAAAAACGGCCCTGCGTGGTTGATTTCCACGTCGATCCGGAGGAAAATGTCTGGCCGATGGTCCCGGCCGGAAAATCGCTCCACGAAATGGACGGCCTCGACATTTTTGAAATGGCATAAGCCCGAAAGGAGACACTTTCCATGAAGCATATACTGAGTGCATTGGTGCTGAATAAACCGGGCGTCCTGGCCCATGTCGCCGGGATGTTTGCCGCCCGGGCGTTTAATATCGACTCGCTGGCTGTCGGGCGCACGGACGACCCGACGCTTTCGCGGATGACCATCGTCGTCGTCGGCGATGATCGCGTCGTCGAGCAGGTCCGCAAGCAGTTGGCCAAGCTCGTGTCCATCGTGAAGGTTCAGGACTTCGCCGGTCAGGATATGGTCGCCCGCGACCTGATGCTGATCAGCATCGCCTGCCCGGCTGAGAAACGGCCCGAAATCCTCGCCCTCGTGGAGATGTTCCAGGCAAAAGTTGTGGACATCGGCTCAAAATTTGTTATGGTGGAGGTTTCCGGCCCGGAAAACAAGGTTGAAGCGTTCATCGAGGCCTGCCGGCAGTACGGAATTAAAAACATGGTCCGGACCGGAACCGTCGCAATGGCCCGGCAGACCCAGGCAAGGACCGAAGGAATCGCTGATAATTCAAAATAAAACTTGACAATTCCAGGAGAAATTAAAAGATATAAAAAGCATTAAATAATGGTAGTTACTGAACTATTGGCGTTCCCACTGAAACCGGCGAAGTTTAGAAGTCTGAAGAACGACAAAGTCTCGGTACCCCGATACGGGGTGCCGTTGGCTTGTGTCTTCAGACGGGCCTTTTGCCGGGCCTCAGTGGGGCGCAGCGACGGCGCCTCGCTTTTTGAAGGGAGGTTGAGTAAGAAACGGTGATCTTATCTTGAAAGGGCAAAGAGGTGAACAAATTGATCTGCATTCTTTTCCCTGTTGTTCTCGTTAGTTCTTCTTTTGTCAAAGGCAATGAACTAACGTGGGAACAGGAAGAACAATTGGCAACACTCTCTGAAATTCTGCACTATATCTATGAAGACGAACCTTCGGCAATTCCTTCTGATGCCAATGACATTACCGCTTTGGGAGAAGCCACAACATCAAGAGATTTGCTTGCATTGACGATTATCCAGATGATGAGGGACGTAGTAGAAGGCAAATTGAATATCTATGCAAATACTACAACTGAAGCAGATATTAACTCGGAAGCGACAACGACAGGAGAAACAACAGCCGTTATTAATTATTCTCCGGAAAATGCTTCAATATTGGCAGAGAGAGAAGAGAAGATGCAAGATTTGAGCAATCAACTTTCTGCAATAAGTCCATACTATGCTAAAAAAATAAGAGAGCAAAAAGACTTCAGGCAGAATCCGGAAAAGTTCTTAAAACAATGCAGTATTGGAGATCCTTTCATTAAACAAGTGATAACGGAGACATTTATCACTTCCGACAAAAGACCTCTCGGAAAAACTAAATGGAATATTTCTCTTTATCAGCAAGGGATATCAGTCGCCGACCCTGAAGCAATATTGAGGAATCTCAGGGCCGAACCTGAGATTCTAATGGTTTTATCAGGTGATCCAAATGAGCCTTGCTACCTTACGGGCAAAAACGTATGGGAAGACATCGTTTTTCTTGACAGGCCTGTTTATATTTATGATGCAAATGGCACCCCCGCTTCCCTGGAGATCAAAGAAGAAAGTTCTATTATTATGATTTCCGAGAATGCCGGCATATACCTTATCGAAGGATCTTCTTTAAAGGCCAAAAAGGTATACTTCGGTCCTTTGCCGGACTACGCAATTGGCTGGAAAGGGATTACCCTTGAAGGAGAGCCAAAAGAATTTCTTTTTGACGATAATGAAGTCAGATTTGCCGAAAGAGGATTGTCGTTAGAACATTATGGCTCTGTCCATGTTTCTGATACCGTTTTCAAGTGGTGCATGAATGGAATTGTAGCCAGCCCCGGAACTGTAAAGATTGACAACTGTGTTTTTGACGATTCTTACTGGACCGGAATCACTTATTATATGGAAACAATACCTACGGATCCCAATGGTTATGGTGACCCCAATAACCCGTGGGATCCCAACGATTTTATCTCAGATGCAATATCTGGGTCCGGATTATACCTGGACAATTCTACAATTACAGGCAGTTTTTATGATGGATACGCTCATGTTTATGGTGTTTTTGTTCATGGTACGAATGAAATGGAAAACGCAGGCAGATTTGAAATCACTGACTGCCTGATTACTTCAAGCTGCATTGCGGGAATATACCAGGAAGGTTGGCAATCTGCTTTATGGCAAAACAATGCATTTTTTCATAATGCCAACAACACAAATCCGTCAAATCCATTTGAGGACCCGAACTCAATATACATCATTGATGATCCTTATTATGACCCGTTTCATTATTATGTGGATAATGGATATGACAATTGGGACATGCTCTATTTTATCTGGCCGGAGAGCAGTATCATAGATGCAGGCAGCAGGCATATCTTTAATAGTCCTCTCATTGGAAAAACAAATCTTATAACAGGCAAACCAGACATCATAATAGAAGACATAGGGTATCACTACCCCAATGATGGCTACTATGATGAGGGGGTTATTTTAAAAACCGATATAACAGGAGACAATTTTGTCAACCTGAAAGATTTTGTGATGCTTGCAAGGGATTGGCAGTGGTCTCTAGACCCCAACGACTGGCCGACAACTGATCCGAATGACCCGTTATACCATGAACCAAACTCTTCATTAGATGCAGATGGGGACTTGCATATCGGGCTTGGTGACCTTATTGCCATGTCCGACGAATGGCTTATGGCTGGAACAGGTGAAAACGGAAAAGGTATGATTGCAGTGAAGTTAAACGGAAGTCCGCTTCTCACAACCTCTGTCAATGCTTCGGGGACGCTTGATTTCACATTTGAATTTATTGAGCCCCATGATTTGGTTGAGTCGCTTCGAATTGAACGAGATAATGAAGAAATAACAACGATTGATTATGATGAAGAAGGAATCATCGACCCTCATCACTACGAAAAGTCCTGGCGACTAAAAAATCATGTAAAATATAGTTTCAGGGCATTGATGGTTGACGGAGATTTTATTACTTCAAGACCCTACTATTTTGAGTTTGATAACGGAATCTCGATCGACTCGAATTTCAAATACTGTCTAAACGAAGATACTGTCCTGCCGGTATTACTCAGTGATGAAAATAATTACATCCTTGCTATTTCCAATGGTCAGGAAGATCCAAACGATCCCAATGATCCTATAGGTTCAGCGTTATATACACAAGAGATTTTCGAATCAGGTGATATTGTAATCCCAAAGGAAATTTTTGCGGATGATTTTCAGCTCTATCAAATCACTGTTTACAAAAATGGTTGTCAAGCACTTACCGGCAATCCAGTAATATCCGAGTGGGAAGATCTGCTTACACTTGATTTGAATAAAACAGATATAACATACTGGGCTAATACACGAGCAGTCATATCCATAGGCAACGATGATCTGGTTGGCATGGAAGTCCCGAAAATCATGCTGAAAGAGACCTATCGTGATTTGCATCCATTGGGGCTGAATACCATTTATATCACACCAGATATGCAATTGGATTCCTTTAGGGAGGGTTTTGGTGGTTATGGTAACTTTTTTACCGTTGACTACTTCTTGGCTTTTTCAACCCTATGGTACCATTTCAGTCATGGAAACGACAATCTGGCCTTAGAACGTCCAAGAC
>JAHDQI010000150.1 GCA_018433925.1 Phycisphaerae bacterium
AAAGCCCAGGGGTCCCCAGTCGTCAACACTGCTCAGTTTGTCTCGCTCTGAGATCGCGCCGCCGTGTGAAAAGCTATCGTATGCCGTCGCGATGCCTGTAACCGAGACAGGGTAGATTCCGTTAACGCCATAGTCGTGCACATGAGGGCCGGGAGTGGTTACATGCTCAGGCATGCTGCCGTCACCCCAATCTATCATTGCATTCACCGTGCCGGCCAATCCAAGAGTGACTGTTGTAGCCGTTCCCAAACTTGTATCCCACGTCGTTACGAAAGGACGAGATGGACAGGTTCCCCACTCCGGCCGCGGCAGTGTCCAGTTATCAGCGTTGGTATCGAAATAGTCCGGTTTAGACTTAATATTTGTGACGCACCATGCGGACAGGTCCTGGTTGAATAATCGCGCATTAAAGAACATGAAGTCCATGTCGATGACGTTGGCAGTATCCCAGCCGCCGATGTCCTGGTTGAATGCCGACCCAGCGTAGCCATAGAACATACAGCTCATGTCGGTAACGCTGGAGGTGTTCCAGTTGCCGATGCTCTGGTTGAACATCCTCGCACCGTAGAACATATAGCCCATGTCAGTAACGCTGGAGGTATCCCAGTTACCGATGTCCTGGTTGAACGACTCCGCATAGGCGAACATCAAAAACATATCTGTAACGCTGGAGGTATCCCAGTCGCCGATGTCCTGATTGAACGACTCCGCATTCCAGAACATCTCTCTCATATTGGTGACGCTGGAGGTATCCCAGCCGCCGATGTTCCCATTAAACGCTGACGCACCAGCGAACATGAAACTCATATCTGTAACGCTGGCAGTATCCCAGCCGCCGATGTCCTGGTTGAACAACGATGCGCCCTCGAACATATGACCCATGTCGGTGACGCCGGAGGTATCCCAATCGCCGATGTCCTGATTAAACGACGACGCATCGGCGAACATCCTGCTCATGTTGGTGACGGCTTCAATCCCATCCGAAGTACTCGGCACCGAAATGAGATTCAAGCACCAAAGGAACGCATGGTACATACTGGTCCAACCCAGTTGCCCCCAGTTATCGACACTTACCAGCTTTGTACGTACGCAAGGCATATGACCATTCTCATAGCTGTTGTATGCCGTTACGCTCCCGGTAACTGAAACAGTATAGATCCCCTCAACGCCGTAGTCATGTGCATGAGGGCCGGGGGTTGTTACATGCTGGGCAGGGCTGCCGTCGCCCCAGTCTATCATTGCGTCCACAGTACCGGCCAGGGCCAGCGCGATCATCGTTGTGTTGACGGTAGGTTCGTAGTTGTCGAGTCTCGTGTCCCAGGTTGTTATGAAAGCGCCGTCATCGAGCCACTGAGAGGACATATCGGCAAGGTTGTTGGCGTCATACGTTGTCAGCCACCCAGAGGAGATCATGGCGAAGTCATCCAGGTTGACCTTGCAGTCGCCGCTGACATCGGCGCTGGGACATGCCGACAGAACCATGCCGACAAGCGCAAAACACAGGATCATGGTTCCTGAAAATACAGTGAAGATTTTCCTTCTCATTGCCAGGCCTCTGGGTTCTCCGTTTGGTTACCCTCTCTTGGTGCGGATTCATCTCTTTGACGTTACAGCATACCTAATAGGGTCGAAAATATCCAGAAATTTTTTAAATCCTATAAATGATGGGCTAAAGCCCATCCTACGCTTGACTTTTGGGGGCGGATTTGGCATACTGGCC
>JAHDQI010000407.1 GCA_018433925.1 Phycisphaerae bacterium
CTGCGCTTGTGGAAAAGGGCTGGGAACTGACAGACAAGCCCGTCTCGGCCGATGTGATTGTAATCAATACCTGTTCCGTGCGCGACCATGCCGAGCAGCGGGTCTTCTCCAATCTCGGCCACCTCAAGCATTTGAAAAAGAGCCGCCCGGATTTGCTCGTGGCCGTCATCGGCTGTATGGCCCAGCGACTGGGCAGCGAATTGCTGACCCACGAGGCCATCGATATTGTGGCCGGCCCGGGACAGATTCATCAGGTCCCGCAAATGATCCAAGAGGCCCTGGCCGACCGGCAAAAGCGGCTGTCCGTGACCGACAAAATCCGCTCGGCCCCCGGCAGCCCGGAAACACAGGCCATCAGCGAAAAACTGGACCGCTTCGAGGCGGCTTATGACAGCGATCAAAACCATATCAAATCGCAGGCGTTTATCCGCGTCATGCGCGGCTGTAATAATTTTTGTACCTACTGTATTGTGCCCTATGTTCGCGGACCGGAGGTCTCACGCCCGCCCCATGCCGTCCTCGAGCAGGCCAAAAAGCTGGCCGCCCAGGGCATCCGCCAGATCACGCTGCTGGGCCAGACAGTCAATTCGTACCATTATTCCGCCGGAGACAAAACCTATACCCTGGCCGACCTGCTCGAACGGGTCAGCCAAATCAACGACGTCCATTGGGTGCGGTTTATCACCAGCCACCCGGGCAAATTCGATGATTCGATCCTGCAGAGAATGGCCGATCTGCCGAAGGTCTGTCCCTATCTGCACATCCCGGCCCAGAGCGGCTCGGACCGCATCCTGAAGGCCATGAACCGCGGCTACACGGCCGCCCAGTACCTGCACCTGATGGAAAGGGCGCGGGCGATCGTGCCGGATCTGGCCGTCGCGGGCGATTTTATCGTGGGCTTTCCCGGCGAGACGGAGGCCGATTTTGAAGCGACAGCCGACCTGGTACGGAAGGTGCGTTACAAGAACTGTTTTGTCTTCAAATATTCGCCCCGTCCCGGCACGCGGGCTGACGACAAACTGGCCGACGATGTGCCGGCCGAGACCAAGCAGCAGCGCAACAGCCGTCTGCTGGAGGTCGTCAGCGAAATCGCCGAAGAGGACAATAAACGTTTTCTCGGCAAATCCGTGGAAGTGCTTGTGGAAGGCCCCAGCAAAAAGCCGCACCTGAACCAGGCCGAGTATCAGGATCACCCCCAACTCATCGGCCGCACGGCCGGCGACTACATCGTTGTCTTCAACGGTCCCGAATCACTGAACGGGCAGTTTGTGAAGGTAAAAATCACAAAAACCGCTGCCCTGACATTATTCGCGGAACTGTAAATCCTATGTTTCTCCTGCTGCCCGGCAAGCCCGATTGGAAATCAATCAAATTTTAACTTGCACATTGTACCATAAGAAGATAAAATAGCACCAAATTGGGAGTTGACTTAGTCGAGTAAAAAACGGAGGAATTACCATGTATCCCCAAAAAGTGATCGTTGTTTTGATTTTGTGCCTGTGGAATGCTGCTTGGGCGAAGCCGCTGATTATCGATCATACCTGTACGGACCTGACCAGGATCCCTCAATCTGCGCTGCAGGCCGCCAAAGATACGCTGCATATTGCGTACGGGCACACATCCCACGGAAGTCAGATTACCTCCGGCATGACCGGGTTGGTCGGATTCATCAACGCCGGGGGATTAGGCCTTTTGTATCCGGCGGATTTCTTTGCGTGGAACAACGGGGGTACAAACGGCGCCTTGGATCTGGAAGAGGGCGATGGCTACGGAACCGGGTGGCTGGACCATGATTGCGGATACTATCCCAACTGGATAAATGAAACCCGTGAATACCTGGATGATCCTTCCCATGCGGATGTCAATGTGATCCTCTGGTCGTGGTGCGGACAGGCCTCGGGATATACCGAACAGCAGATGATCGACCGATACCTGGCTCCAATGACTCAGCTCGAGCTGGACTATCCGAATGTGACGTTTGTGTATATGACCGGGCATCTGGACGGGGGAGGCCAGACCGGAAATCTGAATGTTCGCAATCAGCAGATCCGCGATTATTGTATCGCCAACGATAAAATCCTGTATGATTTTGCGGATATTGAAAGTTATGATCCGGACGGTCTGGTCAATTATATGCCGCTGCTTTGCACTGATGAATGTTACTATGACAGCGACGGCAACGGCAGCCGGGACAGCAACTGGGCGATCAACTGGCAGAATTCACATACCGCAGGGGTGGAGTGGTATTCTTGCGGCAGCGCGCACAGTCAGCCGCTCAATGCCAATCAAAAGGCGTATGCGGCATGGTGGCTTTGGGCCCGGCTGGCCCGGCCGCTGCCGGCGGATATGAATCATGACTGGAAGGTGGACCTGGAAGACCTGGCGCAAATGAGCCGGTCCTGGCAGGGGGCCGATCCCTTTTGCGATATCGCACCGGCCGACGGCGATGGCGTGATTGATATTGAGGACCTTGAAGAATGGGTCCGGCAGTGGCTTGAAGGATGTTTCTAACTTGGTTATTTCAGAAAAGCAGGGTGATTTGAAATCTGGATCTTCCGGTCGGTGGGACCTTCGTGAGACAGGTCGATACGGATGTAGTCGATGCCTTCGAGGGCGGGCAGGATTTTATCCGCCCATTCGATCAGGACTATCGCATCCGGCCTGCAGTAATCGGTAAAACCGAGGGCCTCGAACTCAGCCACGGACTCCAGACGGTAGGCGTCGATGTGATAGACGGTCAGTTCGCCACCCCGGCCTTCGTATTCATTGATCAGGACAAACGTCGGGCTGGTGACCTGTGCCATGTCCGGTGCCTGAAGGCCCGTGGCCACACCTTTGATCAAATGTGTTTTGCCCGTGCCGAGGTTGCCCACCAGGGCTATAATCTGACCGCCCTTGAGAGAGGCCCCGAGCTTTCGCCCCAGTTCAATCGTCTCAGCAGGGGAGCAGGTGATGATTACGATGGGCTGTTTTTCCGTCACAGGTGGTCGTATCCTTTCGGTTCCAGTTTTTGTGTGGTTCCATCGGGCAGTTTGATCTGGATGCCGGGGGTGTCGGTGATCACGCCGACGGGGGTGATTGCGATATCCGGATAGCCGTCCAGGTTTTTGAATTCGCTGCCGGTGAGGGTAAAGAGCAGTTCAAAATCCTCGCCGTCGTGCAGGGCGGCCCGGATTGGATCGCCGCTGTCCTGTGCGGCCGCCGAGTAGGGGATCATATCGGCCTGAAGAATGGCGCCGACTTTGCTCTGCGTGCAGATGCGGTTCAGATCCGTGCTCAGGCCGTCGGTAATGTCCATCATGGCGTTGATGGTTGCCCGCCGTGTGATTTCGAAGGCTTCTTTGACACGGGGTATAAAATCCAGGTGTTTGCCTGCCAGGGAGCCGCCAAGTGAGCCGGTGACGCAGATTATATCGCCGGGCCGTGCTCCGTTGCGACGGACAGGCGGATGATGGCCGCTGGGTTTGCTCAGGATCGTATAGCAGATCGCCAGTTTGCCGGCCGGGTCGCGCCATTTGGTGATGTCCCCCCCGATGACCTCACAGTCAAAAAGAGCTCCTGCCCGAACGCGTCCGGCGTGAAGCTCTTTAATCTCCCTTTCTCCGAATCCAACAGGGAGACTTATGGCCGCCACGGCGCTAAGCGGGATTGTCGCCATAGCCGCACAGTCGCTCAGCGAGCTTGCCATGGCCTTATACCCCGCCTGCTCAAGTGTGCATGTGGACAGGTCAAAATGCGTGCCGTCCATTAACATATCGGTCGTGATTAGAATCGATACATCTTTGGCAAGCTGAATCTCGGCCATGTCATCGCCGATGCCGATGGGAAACTGTGCCGGGTCCAATGTCGACTGAGCGGCAAACCAGGATGTGATGAGGTCTTCTTTGGGCTGCATAAAAGAGTTTACTGTTCTTTGATTTTTTCTTTCCAGTATTTAATTTGCGCCCGGGCGTTTTCGGGGCCGGCGGCGCCGATCGTTTTGTAGTTTTTGCAGACGCCGGCGGGGTTGAGGATTTCAAAGATATCCTTTTCGATCTTGCCGCAGGCGGACTGCATCTGCTCCGGCGGCAGATCGGCCAGCTTGGTCTTGCCTTCTTTTTCACAGGCGGCCACTAGCGAGCCGACTATGCCGTGTGCTTCCCGGAAGGGGACTCCTTTGACGACGAGATACTCGGCCATGGCCGTGGCGTCGAGGAAACCTGCATCCAGGCCGTCGGCGATCTTTTTCGTATCGAACCTGGTATGGCTGACGATCGCCTCGGCCATCTGCACGCACGCCTCGGTGACGTCTGCTGCCTTGAACACATGCAGCTTGTCCTCCTGCAGGTCCCTGTTGTACGTGGACGGCTGGCCTTTGAGGATTGTCAGCATGGCTATGAGTGCCCCATAGACCGAGCCGGTTTTACCCCGGATCAGTTCAAGCATATCGGGATTGCGCTTTTGCGGCATCATGCTCGATGAGGTGCAGTAGGCGTCATCGGTCCGGATAAAGGCAAACTCGCCGGCCGTAAAAAGGATCCAGTCTTCGGCCAGTCGCGAGAGGTGCGAAGCGACAAGCGAACAGCAGAAAATAAACTCGGCGCAGAAATCCCGGTCCGAGACCGCGTCGATGCTGTTGTAGGTGATATCCGCGAAGCCCAGAAGCTCGGCTGCCATCGGCCGATCCAGCGGCAGGGTACTGCCCGCTACAGCTCCGCTGCCCAGCGGACAGACGTTCAGCCGTTTGCGGCAGGCCTTCAGGCGGCTCCAGTCGCGGGCTGTCATCTCTACGAAACTGAGCAAGTAAGAGGCGATGGTCACCGGTTGGGCCCGCTGCAGGTGGGTATAGGCGGGCATGATGTCGTCGGTGTGCTTTTCGGCCAGTTTGACCAGGGCCCGCTGCAGTTTGGTCAGGAATGTCTGGAGGATTTCGATCTGGTCCCGCATCCACAGCCGGATGTCTGTGGCGACCTGGTCATTGCGGCTGCGGCCGGTGTGCAATTTCTTGCCCGGCTCGCCGATTTTAGCGATCAGGGCCGCTTCAATGGCCATGTGGATGTCTTCCTGTCGCTTGTCGAAGGCAAATTTGCCCGCGGCGATCTCGTCGGCAATCTCCAGCAGACCCTTCTTGGTCTCGCCGAACTCGGCTTTGGTAATCAGGCCGACCGCCGACAGCATCTCCGCATGGGCGATTGAGCCGACGATGTCATACTTATAGAGCCGCCGGTCATAAGAAAGCGATTCCACAAAATTAACGGCCAATTCGTCAGTTCCGCCTGCCAGCCGTTTTTCCCAGCTTTTTTCCCCATGTGCCATATTTGCAGCTCCTTTTTTCATTGCCGCGAAGGGGCCGAATCCGGTTTCTTCGCGTTTTTTGGATGAACCGTTCCTGGAGATTCTAACTCCTTTTCTGTATAATAGATAGGTATAATAGACAGAGAAAGAGACCCTGTCAAGTCCTGCAACGCAGCGGGGCGTTCTATTTAAATACGGTTGCGCCGGAGAGATATTGCTGTCTATAATGGCAGGTACGGACAGGCATTGCGGAGAGATGGTTGGGAAAACGGGACCAAATTCTGATCGACCTGCTGGAACGGTCGGGGCCGAAACTGCACACGCTTCTGCTGCGGTTGACCTTGCATGAGCATACGGCCGAGGACCTTATGCAGGAATTGTTCTGCCGGCTGTGCCGTATAGAGGATCTTTCAAAAATCAACCATCTTGAGGCCTATGCCCGGCGGGCGGCCGTCCATCTTGCTTATGACTGGCTGCGAGACCGAAAGCGTAACCCCCTCTCCCTGTCCGAGAGCGGGATCGATCCCGTTTCCCCAACGCTTTCGGTTCGACCGGAGATTCAGGATCGGTTATGCCAGATACTGGATGCTGCCGCCCGCCTGGAGGGCCTGACCTGGGACTGTTTTGTAATGCGGTATATTGAGCAGATGAAGCACGATGAAATTGCCGCACGGCTGGGCAAAACTCCGCAACAGGTACGCGGCCTGTGCTCGAGGGCCGTTCGTAAGATACGGGAGATGGTCACCGAAAAGCAAAGGGGTTCATCTTATAAAGAGGCCGCCCATGGATAATTGGTCCGAACAGAACATCGAAAAACTATTGAAAACACTGGCGGATATTCATCCGTCTGTTGAGTCGACTGATCGTATGCAGAAACAGGTACGCAACCTGATTGCCGACCGCTGCCGATCGGATGTGCGTTCGTTTCTGGTCAGGCACAAAGAGCCGATCTGTACCATTGCCGCGGCCACGCTGATTGTCACCGGCCTGCTGGCACTGTTTCGCCCGATTCCCACGGCTCCTCCGCCTCCCGGATCAAAGATCCAGGGCGGGCAGGTCCTGAGTCCGACCAGCATGGGAACTCTCAACAGGGCCTTTGATGAAGGCGGCATGGAGGCCGTTGAGGATTTGCTGAAGGAATTTATGAAAATGAAAAAACCGGAGCCGGAAATCAAGTCGATTGACGATGCGACCAACGGCCGTTCTGAAAAGGAACCCTAATATGAAACGATATGGAGTGCTGTGTATGGCGGCGGTTTTCTCTATTGGGGCTCAGATTTCGGCCTATCCCCCGGACAATGCGGCCTTGATCTACTACAAATATATGGTCAATTTCACCAGACCCGATGAGGTCCTCTGGAATCAGATTACTGATGCTGCTAAAGGAGACGCGGAAGTTACCGAGGAAGTACAGAGATATCTTCTGGAGGACAGGAGTCAGTTAATTACTGCCCTCCGGACGGCCTCCGAGATTTCAAACTGTGACTGGGCGCTGGATTATTCAGAAGGTCTGTCCATGGAAATGTCCCACCTGGGGGCCATGCGAGATTTTACTTATATCCTGCTGGCCGAGGCCCAAACCAAAAAACAGCAGCAGCGACCTCAGGAGGCTATGGATATCTGCCTGTCGACCCTCCGCATGGCCGGTCATGTCGGCAAAGATACATTTATTTCCTATCTGGTCGGAGTAGCCATGTCGGGTTTGACTTATGATGCTATCGGAGATATTCTTTCGGCAATTCCGCCGGATAATGATTTGCTGGCTGAACTGAGAAGAGAACTGAAACTTCCGGAATACAATGTACTCGAATTAAAAACGCCGATGCTGAATGAAAGCCGCTATCTGTCAAACGAAATTTTGAGAATTCACGACAGAAAACAGGAGGTAATCGAAAAGCTGTATGGTTCGCAGGGGGGGGAACAGACTATTCCGCCGCTTTTGCTGAAAAGAGATCCTGAATTTCTGCGTCGCTGTGCGAACTATTACCGGGACTTTTTTGATCGGAATATAAAGATTCAGGAACTGCCTTATGATGCGGCGATAAGGGCTCTTGATGAACTGAAAGACAAACCGCAAAAAGATTTTCAGGCAGGACAGCAGGAGGCATTTCCTACCCTGGTACTTGCCCCCGCCGTCGCGAGAATTTACACATTGAGTATTCGTCATCAAACTCACAGGAACGCGTTATTTACGGCGATTGACTTGTATCGAATCTATGCGGAGCAAGGGTCGCTTCCGAGTGAATTGCCCGGCGATTGTCTTTTTGATTTGTTCAGCAACCGGCCCTTTATGTATGAGGTTACGGCCGACGGATTCATCCTGCGATGCCATGAAAAAGAACAGGGCAAACAGCAGCCCTGGGAATATCCTTTTAGAATCGCTAAATAAAACCAACGAAAACCGGGTCGGAATGGGGCCTTCCAGTCCCTATCGGCTTATGTTTGCATCTGTCGTTCCTCTTTTGGGCGGGTTTTCCAGCGGCGGTGCAGCCACCAATACTGCGTGGGGTCTTTGCGGATGAACTCTTCAAGGGCCGTAGTGTATTCCTGGGCCAGCCACTGGACGGGATTGTCCTGGTCCTTCCACTCATGGGGCATGATGATACGGCTGCACTCGAGCTCAAAGAAAAAACGGTCTCCAATCCGGCGGGCTCCGCCGACAACAAGGGGCATATCGAAATGAATCGCCAGCAGCGGGATGCTCTTATAGGAACTGGCTTTGCGTCCGAAGAAATCCACAAAGAGTCCCTTACGCCCCGCGTCCTGATCGGCAATAAAGCACAGCGTGGCCCCTTCTTTGGCTAACTTTTCCATCTGATCCGAGGCCCCGAATTTGTCAATGATCTTCTGGCCCTTGCGCTGGCGGATGCCGTAGAGGTAGCGATTAATGTACGGGTTATCCAGCGGCCTGGCGATGCTGTAGACGTTGAATCCCCACTGGCCCAGCATATAGCCGACGATCTCAAAATTACCGTAGTGTCCACCGGCCATCAGCAGGCCGCGTTTTTCGTGCATCATCCACTTGACCCGCTCAATGTTAATCAGGCGAGAGTATTGCTTCCATTTTTCCTTTTGCACCAATCGCGGAGTAAAAAACACATCCATCACCAGCATCACGATCTGCTGAAATGACCGCATCCCGACTTGTTCGCACCAGGCCTGGTCCTTGTCAGGAAAACTTGCCCGCAGATTGTCCATCGCCCGTTTTCGGCCCCGTTCGTAGTGTTTCCACATCAGTCGGCCGAGAAAACAGGCAAACCGCAGGTTCCATCGTATCGGAAACAGGCCCAGAATGCCCATCAGGACTCGCACGGCCGCGTAGCCCAGCCAGTCCAGCAGGGGATTCCGGTTCTTTTTCTTCTTTTTTTTCTTTGCTTGCGGCAGGGCCATAAGTTCGATAGCTCAACTTTTTCAATATTCCGGTTAATTTCTCCCCATTATGGCCGTTGCCAACGAAATGTCAAGTTCCGGCCGTTGACAGTGCCGTAGCCGATGTCTATAATTAACTTTTTCCTGAAAACAGAATTCTGTATCCGAAAGGACTTGTTATGGATTTTGAAACTCCTCCCCATCCCGACATTCCGAATCCGCCTCGGCCTGACCAGATTCCTACGGCTATCCCGTTTGGTTACCAGCCCCCTCGGCCGGAAAGAAAAAAAGGCATTGGCTGGAGAATCTTCTGGGGCATCGTTTTGTTTCTTTCGATCCTGACCAACTTGTTTCTTCTGGCGGCAATCTTTACTATGGGCGTTTTTTTGTCCAGCAGTACGACCCATATCAGAACTTCGCAATTTGAGGAGATTGTTCTTGTTGATGGGCCCCGCAACCGCACGATTGTCGTAATCAATATAGACGACGTGATTGATCCGGTAATGAGCGACCGTTTTCAGCGTCAAATCAAACAAGCCGTGGAAGATACTTCCGTCAAAGCCGTCATTGTTCGCGTCAGCAGTCCCGGCGGGTACGTCTCATCCAGCGATCAGATCAATGACGAGATTAAACGTTTTCGAGAAAAAACCGGCAAGCCGGTTGTGGCCTTTATGCAGACGGTTGCGGCCTCCGGCGGTTATTACACGGCCGTAGCTTGCGAAAAGATCATTGCCGAGCCGACTGTTATTACCGGTTCTATCGGAGTGATCATGAGCCACCTGGTTTTACAGGATCTGCTCGAAGAAAAACTCGGCATTAATCCGGTGGTTATCAAAAGAGATGAAAAAAAAGACTGGCCCAGCATGTTTTCCCGTACAACAGACGAACAGATCCAATATCTCCAGGACAAATTGATCCAGCCCGCTTATCGGCGGTTTCTGGATGTGGTGGCGGAAGGCAGGCAGGGTATTCTGACTGAGGAGGAAATTCGAGCATTGGCTGACGGCAGTATTTATTCCGCTCCCGAGGCGCTTGACAGGCGGCTGATCGA
The DNA here is from genome assembly GCA_018433925.1 of Phycisphaerae bacterium. Taxonomy (GTDB): domain Bacteria; phylum Planctomycetota; class Phycisphaerae; order Sedimentisphaerales; family Anaerohalosphaeraceae; genus JAHDQI01. The sequence goes on from JAHDQI010000407.1 coordinate 9,695, forward strand.
TGAGATCGGCTATTTCCGTGACGCCGTAGCCCTGACGGAAAGAATGGCCGGCTTGCGCGGCGCACGCGTCATCGAGTACCGCCAGCGTTTCGCTTTATGGCAGTATCTTACCGCGGAAGAAAAAACACCGTTTGCCCTCGACCGCTCCACGATTCACGACTGGACCACGCCGCAGCTTATGTACCTCTGGGATGGCCGAGAATAACTGAAAGGGCAGAAAATCTTATAAGTGGTAATCTCCGGCCGCTTCCGGCTGGTAGAGGATTTTCTCGATGCGGAGCCGCCGTGTGCCTGCCGGGACCTGCCATTGAACCTCATCTCCTTCGCTGTAGCCGAGAATCGCTGTGCCGATAGGAGCCAAGACGGAAATCGCTCCCGACTCGAGATCAGCGTCATTCGGAAAAACAAGCGTGTAGGTCAGTTTTTCCGATGTATCGATATCACAGAGAGCTACTTTTGAATTCATGGTTACCACATCGGACGGGATCTTTTCAGATGAGACGATTTTGGCTTTAGTCAGTTCCCCCTGCAGATCCTGCAAATCCTCACGGCCGGCCCCGCCGAATGTCTTGGCAACTTTGATAAGTTCCTCAAGGCGATCTTTGTCAAACTGGGTAATATACAGCTTCCGTCTTTTCATAGCAGTCCTCAATATCCATAATTTAGATACAACCATGATATAACATGGCCTGCTTTTCTGCAAGATGAAATCAGGAAAGGCTGATGAGATATTCGATCTATTTGCAATGGACGATGCCGTTGTGAACGGCCAGTTTTCCGGCGGCAAAAAGTCGAATGGCCTCCGGGTAAGCGATGCACTCTTCCTTAAAGACGCGCGCGGCCAGGATGTCGGGGCTGTCGTTCTCCAATACCGGACAGCACCGCTGGATGATAATCGGTCCGGCGTCATATTCATTTGTGCAAAAGTGCACTGTGCAGCCGCTGACCTTGCAACCGGCTTTCAGCACTGCCTCGTGCACATGATGGCCCCACATGCCCTGTCCCCCGAAACTCGGCAGCAGGGCGGGGTGAATGTTCATTACCCGGTTTTCGTACTTTCGGGGGATCTGCCACAGGCAAAGCCAGCCCGCCTGGATTACCAGATCTACTTTGGCCTTATCGAGGGCGGCAACGATTCGGTTACTGAAGTCTTCTGTACCTCCGAAGTCTTTTTTTCGGAGAATCGTCGGCGCCCGGCCGATTGCCTTGGCCCGCTCTACTCCCTGGACCTTCGACCGGGAGCTGATTACCATCACAATTTCGGCCGGCAGGCGCCCGGAATTTATTTCTTCCTGTATATTGAGCATGGTTCGCCCGCCGCCGCTAAGCAGAATCCCCAACCGAATGGGTTTGCACTTTTTCAGGGTCGGGCCTTCCGCGGCGATATCTTCTCTTCGATCCATTGCCTGATTGGCCAGCCGGTCGGCCTCGGTATTCTGCTCCCGCCGAACATGCGAGATTTTCCAGGAGGTAAACGAAGCCAGCCGTTCCATGCACTGGGCGTGCAGTTCCTTCAGATTCGGACTTTTTACCCTGTATTGTCCGTTAAGCTGCCTGACCAGCAGCTCGCTGTCACTGAAAAGGGAGATGCTCTCTGCGCCTCGCTGTTGAGCGGCCTTCAGGGCCATCAGTACCCCCGTGTACTCTGCAACGTTGTTGGTCGTCTCCGGCAGGAACACGGCCCGGCTCTCCAGCAGGACACCGGCGGGGGTTTTTAGGAGATACGCTCCCGCTCCCGGTCCCGGGTTGCCCCGGCTTCCGCCATCTGTATAAATGAAAACCTGTTTGTCTGTCGCTTTTTTTGCCATGCCGCCGAAGATCCTCTCATAAAAAAAGCGGTCATTCCGGGCCGCTTTTTTTTAGATAGAGGATGCGAGTGCAATTACTGCATCGCAATATCTCATCTTTCGTCGAAAGGATGTTGACCATTTCGGCGGGCAGCCCCATAAAGCAACCTCCGCAGCTATACGAGGAGGTGTTTTCATCCGTCTGCTCAATAGCCGCCAGCGCTTCTCCGTCATAGGTTTCCGCCACCCGATTAAAGATATTCAGGGCTTCTTTCGGCAGGTCTTTGGCGGCCTGATCCCATTCAGCCTGGATAACATCAATTTCCTTTTCGTATTCAGCGGCTTTTGACTCCATTTCCTTGCGTACCTGTTCAACTTTGACCTTCTGCTCGTCAATTTGCTTTTGAATTTCACCGCATTCGGCCTGGTCTGCCTCCAGGTTCTTCATCAGGTCCAGAACCTGGCCTTCCAGCTTTGAATCGTCGGCCTTGGCTGTGTTCAGTTCTGTCAGAATGGCGGAATATTCCTTGTTGGTACGTGCCAGGTTCAATTGATTACGGAGTTTGGTGATGTGTTCGTCGTGTTCCTTGAGTTCCAGTTCAAGGCGGTCGGCCTGAATACGGGTCATCTTGATCTCTTCCTGCTTGGCCTCCAGGCCGTTTTGCAGGGTCCGAAGCTGATTTTCCTGGAAGAGCACGCTGCGTCGGCTTCGGGCCAGCTTGGTCTTGACCGCGCGCAGACGATTCTCGATACGCTGGAGCTTGATTAACCCCTCTACAATCGGTCCCATCGACAACCCTCTCTTAAGTTTTAAAAGTACCTGTGCTCGGACAAAACGCCCATTATGACCAAAAAAACAGGCATTGCAATAAAATTTTCGCAAAATTTCTTTCTTCGCATTGATTTCAAAAGGATAAGACAGGGTCGATAGTTTGTAAAAAAGAGCGTAAATTCTTTTCTTTTTTCTTCTCATTGATATAGTAGGGGGCCTATGCAGGAGTTGCTCAAACAAATGATCCAGGCCGCTCCGACGGATGGAAATGGAGAATTAAGGGCCGCCGGGGTGCTGGTCGATTTTTTCCGACAGCACGGGATCGAGGCGGCTGTTGAGGTTTGGGACCAAAACCGAGCCAATGTGACGGTGCATCTTTCCTCATCCCGACAAAAGCCGGGACTGCTTTTTGCCTGTCATCTTGATGTCGTGCCTGCGGATCCGGCCCGCTGGACCTTTGATCCATTTTGCGGGATAGAAAAAGACGGAAAAATTCTCGGCAGGGGAGCGACCGATATGCTCGGGGGAGCCGCGGCCGCGGCGGCGGCCATTGCGGAGTCTGTTGGCTCCGGCCAATCTCTTATGGGCGACCTGATTTTTGCCATTACCGCCGGCGAGGAGACAGACAGTTGCGGCGCCCGTCGATTTATGGAAACGGCTGCAGAGAGCATCGGCCCGCTGTCAGGCATCATTCTGCCTGAGCCAACAAGCATGAAGATTCTGACCGCTCACCGAGGCATCCTCTGGGTGGAGATCCATGTTTACGGAAAAAGCGCTCACGGCTCCATGCCGCAACTTGGCCTCAACGCCATCGAGAAAATGACCCCGTTGCTGAGTCGTCTGTTTGGATGGTCAATTCCTCATAAGCCCCACCCTGACCTCGGCGCCTGTTCGATGAGTGTGAACGGAATTCACGGAGGCACAGCGACCAATATCGTGCCGGATGAATGCCGCGTTCAGCTTGATATCCGTACGCTGCCCGGCCAGTCTCAACAGCTGATTCTTTGCGATCTGCAAGCTTTGCTTGATGAGAGAAAAGCGAATGATTCGGAATTCAAAGCCGATATTCGTGTTCTTCGAAGCGTAGAAGCGTTGGAAACAGATGCGAGATGTGATTTTGTGCGGGCGGTCTGCCGGGCGATGGGAACGGAGCAAACCGGAATCGCCACATTTACTACTGACGGTCCGTATTTTCGCCCGCTCTGCAGGGACCTCATTATCCTTGGCCCCGGCAAACCCGGCGCCTGTCACAAACCCGATGAATCCATCGATATTGCCGAACTCAAAAAGGCCAAAGAATGCTATCAGCGGATTATCCGTGACCTGCTGCAATAAAAAAGCGAGGTCCCATCAAACCTCGCCTGTTACTGATGTATAAGGGTATTTTGTGCGAGCGGATTATTCAGCCGGTTTGTAATTTCGCTTGGGCGGCTTGACAACCAAACCGTTGCGAATGGCCTTGGCGCTGACTGTGATCCGGCAGATTTTTCCGTCTACGACTGCCCGCACCTTCTGTGTATTCGGCTTAAACTTCCGATTCGTAATCCCGGTGACCTTTTTGCCCACGCCGCCCAGATACTTGGCCTTACCTCTGCGTGAAATGCTTCGTCCGGTTCGTGTTCTCTTGCCTGTAAAAAAACATACTCTTGCCATCGGTAAACTCCCGAATTTCTATTCCCGGCCGAGGCGGCCGGACATTTGTTTTGTTTGGCTTCCTGATAAGCCGTATAAATATAAAGACATGCGGCGGAATTGCAAGCATTTTTAAGAAAAATTTTCGTAAAAAATGCTCCTCTTTCAAGGGTTTGGGCGAATTTTCTTGCTTTTTAACCCCAATTCTCTACCTTTTGACTCATGGAAACTGACGATTCAGAGGCACCGAAACGGGTTTTGATCACCGGCTGTTCGAGCGGGTTCGGCCTGCTCTCGGCCGTTGGAGCCGCACGCGAGGGCTTCGAGGTCATCGCTACCATGCGTAATTTAGATAAATCCGGACCGCTTCGAGAGGCCCTTGAAGCGGCGGAAGTAAAGGCACGGATCGAAAAACTGGACATAACATGCCCTGATTCAATCCAGTCTGCCGCAGATAATTTTGGTCCGGTGGACATTCTGGTTAACAATGCCGGAATCCTGATCGCCGGGTCATTTTTGGATTTGACCGAGGCGGAAATGAATCGTGTATTTGAGACAAACTATTTCGGTATTGTCCGGCTTACCCGGCAGGTGGCGCCGCACATGATCCGGCGGAAATCCGGCCGGATCATCAATATTGCTTCACTGGCCGGGCTGATAGGTCACCCCTTCAATTCGGCCTATGCCGCCAGCAAGCATGCACTGATCGGTTTCAGCCAGTCGATTCGAATTGAACTGGCCCCCTTTGGTATTGACGTGGTGTCTGTCGAACCGGGTTATCATAAAACTGAAATCATTGGCGTCAATGCCAACCAATCCGAAAATTTCTACAACCGGTCCGGTCCCATGTTCGAATGGAATCGCGGGTTTCTTCGAGCCATGTTCGAGGAGATCATCCCCCGTGCCGGACAGCCGCAGCAGGTGGCTGACCTGATTGTTCGGATCCTGTGCTGTGAAAAACCGAACGCCCATTACCGGGTCGGCAAAGATGCCGCCTTTGCCATGACGCTTCGATGGTTCGGTTTATTTCCGTGGCTCGAAAAACAGATTACCCGAAAAATTCGTAAATACCGCCGTCTTGAAAATCAGCGCCAAGCGGAGAAACAAAACAGGCGGAAACGGGAAAAAGAAAAGTATCTGTAAATATCTTACTCATTTCGAAAAAGCGTTAATCACAATAGGATAGAATAGCAGATAGGAACTTTTATTAGGATACTTCCCATGAGTTATAAACCGGCTGAGGATCGATACGCGAAACTCGACTACAATCGATGCGGGACAGGCGGTCTTAAGCTGCCGCCGATTTCACTGGGTTTATGGCACAATTTCGGCGATGCGGATGATTTTCAGACAGCCCGGCAGATGCTGCTGACTGCGTTCGATAACGGCATTACGCATTTTGACCTGGCTAATAATTACGGTCCGCCGGCCGGCTCGGCTGAGCGCAATTTCGGAACAATTCTCAAATCAGATCTGGCCGCCTGGCGTGATGAACTGATCATCTCCACCAAGGCGGGGTATGGGATGTGGCCCGGTCCCTATGGCGACGGCGGTTCGCGTAAATACCTTATCGCCAGCTTGGATCAGTCTCTTCGGCGCATGGGGCTTGATTATGTTGATCTTTTCTACTCGCATCGCCCTGATCCAAACACCCCCCTGGAGGAAACCTGCGGCGCTCTTGACCAAATTCTTCGGCAGGGCAAGGCACTCTATGTCGGCCTGTCCAACTACAGCGCAGCGGATACGCGGAAGGCCTTCGATATCCTGCAGAAGGACGGGCATCGTTTGTTGATTCACCAGCCCAAATATTCGATGCTTGTCCGTGATGTCGAGTCCAATGGGCTGCTTGATGCACTGGGTACACTTGGCGTCGGCTGTATTGTATTCTGCCCGCTGGCCCAGGGGCTGCTGACAGACAAATACCTCAAGGAAATCCCAGCCGGTTCGAGAGCCGCCAAATCACACGGTTTTCTGAAAAAGGAAACCATAACGGATGATCTGCGGAAACGACTGGTCCGGCTGAATGAAATCGCCGCTCAGCGCGGCCAGTCTCTGGCGCAGATGGCCCTGCGCTGGGTTCTTCGTGACGGCCGTGTGACTTCGGCTCTTATCGGAGCCAGCCGGCCGGAGCAGATTTTGCAGAATCTCAAAGCTCTGTCGGCAGATTCCTTTACCGATGAGCAACTGGAGCGCATTGATTCGGTTCTATCAGGATCATTGTCCGAAAATGCATGAATCAAATCGGTTTTCCATCCCAGGTCTGATTTTGGGTTTTTTCAGGAGGCGACTTCTTTGGGGGCGGCCGGTAAGGTTACGATAAAAGTGGATCCTTTTCCCGGTTCGGATAGAAGGCGGATGGAGCCATCCAATTTATCCAGAATCCGCAGGACAATCGAAAGTCCCAATCCCAACCCCTTGACAGAACCTTCCGGATTGAGGCGATGGAAAATCTCAAAAATTTTGGATTGATGCTCCGGTTTGATCCCGATGCCGTTGTCCGTGATATGGTATTCGCATTGCCCATCCTTTTTATGACCGGTAATTCGGATCTGGCCCGGCCTTGCCGGATCGAGAAATTTCAGGGCGTTCTCGATCAGGTTGCTGAATACCTGGCTGATCTGGTACAGGTCCGTGTTGCATTCGGGCAGTTCTTCGATTACGACTTCCGTTCCGGACTGCTGAATTTGAAAATGCAGGGTTTCCGTGATCGAATGAATCATTGCCTTCATATTGATCGGCTGGATTGTCAATTCAACGGAACCGATCCGGGAAAGTTTCAAAATTCCGTCGATCAGGTCCTGCATCTTTTCTGCACCGGTGTCGATAAAATACAGGGCCTGGTCGATTTCATCCAAAAGGGGGGCAATCTTTTTTTTGTCGGGATCAGGAGCGGCATTCGACAGCATGTCTTTCAGTTGTTCGCATGTATTTTTTAACTCCCCGGAAAAGCCGCGAATATTGACCAGCGGCGACTGTAAATCATGCGAGGAGATGTACAGTAAACTTTGCAGTTCCTTGTTTTTTGTCTCCAGCTTACTGAGCAGCGCTGTCCGCTCTTCTTCGGCCTGCGCCTGGTCGGTGATATCCCGCCCGGTGCCTACAATGGAATGGATCTTTCCGCTTTCGTTAAAAATGGCCCGATAGGCCCAGGCGAGATGACGCCAGCCGAATTTGGTATGGGCGCGCTGCCGAAACTGACAGGCATACGGCGGGCGGGAAAGCTTCTCGATTTCTTTTCGCGTCATCTCCTGATCGTCCTTGTGAACGACCGGTAAAAATGATTGGCCCAGCAGTTCCTTTTCAGTGCTGCCGAACAGGCGGGTGTAGGAAGGACTGACGAAAAGAAGATGTCCATCGGGATCCAGCTTGATGACCAGGTCATTCTGGTTTTCCACGAGAAGACGGTATTTGGCCTCACTGATCAGGATTTGACGGCGAAGCCGATGCTGCAGCAGGGCGTAGACAAGAATGCCCAGGAACATGGGCTGCAGAATCTGGAAAAAGTCACCGTACATATCCATTTCAGATTTCATGCCGGACCACTCAAAGATATTGCAGATATGATCAAAAAGAAACAGTCCCAAGATTCCCAAAAGAATAAAGAAGATGTCGGCAGATAGATAACGCTGGTATTTCCAGAGCAGGACAATTCCCGTCGAAAGGAAAACAAAAAATAAAGATATCAGGGTAAGTAAAAGGATGATATTCATTGTTTTTTCTCCTTTCGATACCCGATTTGCCAGCACCAGAGCAGAAATACAATGGAAAACAGTAAAATAGACAGGTGCTCAAGAAGATTCAGGGTATTGGGCCAGAGATATCCTTCCAGAACAGTAAAGCATGTACGGGCCAGGTAGAGGAGAAAACTGAGAATCAGAAGTTTACAGGCGTGAAGGTGGATGATGGATTTCCGGTTGGACCAGAAGAAAATTCCAATCCCCACGGTAATCAGGAGGGTAATTACTTCATTTTTCTCAAACATGGTTTGACCTTTCCAGACACCGGACCCTGACGGTCCTGTTTCTGTTTCGTTCCTGAAAAAGCCAAGGCGGTTTGACTTGTATGGTATATAGGTACTATATTGTAGTTTTTGTCACCGGAATACAAGTATTTTTTATTTTATTTTCGGGTTTTTGGGCCTATAGTAGGGGCATGGCTGATTCCCCATCCAGATTATTTATTATTGACGGACACGCACACATTTATGCGGCGTATTATGCACCGATGCGCCCGCTTTCGGCCCCATCCGGTGAGCCGACCAAGACGGTCTTCGTTTTTACCCATGCCATTACGGGGGTTATTGAAAAAGAAAAACCCGATATGCTGGTTGTGGCAATGGATTCCAAAACGCCCAGTTTTCGGACTCAGATGTATAAGGAATACAAGGCGCACCGGCCGCCCATGCCTGAGGATATGCCTTCGCAAATTCACCGAATTGAACAGATTCTGGAGGCCCTGAAAATCCCTGTCCTGCGGATCGATGGTTTTGAGGCCGATGACATCATCGGGACGCTTTGCCGGCAGGCCTCCGAGGCGGGGATACAAAGCTATATCTGCTCGAAAGAC
>JAHDQI010000045.1 GCA_018433925.1 Phycisphaerae bacterium
CTCCCCCTGCCAAGGGGGCCTGCCCGAAGGGGGAGGGGGTTTAAAATCGGCCACCGCCGAAGGCGGTTTCCTCATTTCTTTTCTCTCGGCAGCATTAAAACGCTGGCAAAACTCGGAAAAAACAGGAGAAAAAGCGGCAATTTTTGGACAAAAAACGGACAAAACAGAACAAAAAGGGAACAAAAAAGGAAAAGGAACGGACAAACTTGGCGTCAGGAATAATACCTACAAAACCCGCTCAAAACCTCGTTTTCAGCCCAATATCAAAGAAAACGACAAAAAAATCCGTGAAAATCCTTGGTTAAGATCCTACATTTTGAAAAAGTTATTCAACAAAATCCAGAAGAACCGGCTCCTTTTTCAGTTCCCGCACAGTCCTCAAAAGCGCATAATCCCCAATCCCCGCCGTATGCACAAAATCCTCAATCCAGGTCCTGATCAAATCCTCTCGATGCGCATGAATCATCGCATACAGCGTATACGGCCAGCCCGCGAAAGAACGCCGCCGGTAGCAATGGCTGACCTGCCGATACCCCGCCAGGGACGCCCCCGCCGACTCTATCTGATCATCCGCAACCGCCGCGCAAAACATCACGTTCGCGGTAATCCCCAGCTTATAATGATTCACCACGGCCGCGATCCGCTTCACCGCCCCCTTGGCACACAGCGACTCAGCCGCCTCCACACAAGCCCGCTCATCCAGCCCTTCAACCCTTGCGAACGGATCGGCAACCTGCGGAAACTCCGCCTGCAAAAACCGCAGAACACGCTTCTCCGCATCCGACAAAACAACGGGCCTCTCAAAGCCGGCCGGCCCCGCCGGATTCCTGGCCTCCCCCCCGCCGGATCCCAACTCAAAACGCACATCCAGCTTAAAAACCCGCTCGGCAGGCAGCGAATAGAAAGCAACACCGTGCTGATTTGTCAATCCGGATAAAATCGCGTCGATCTGCTCATAAGACTTCGCCTGAAGCGTAAACCACAGATTATAAGCATGATCCCGCAGGTAATTATGCGACACCCCCGGCAGCGCATTGACGGCCGCGATCACGCGGTCCAGCTTTTCCGACGGCACCTCAGCGGCAGCCAGCGTCGCCACCCGGCCCAGAACGCGATAATGGATCTGTCCCCGAAACCGGCGAATCAATCCTCCCCCTTTCAGTCGCGCAATGCCTTCAAGGACCTGCGATTGCGACACGGCCAGCCGACGCGCCAGCGCCTCATACGGCCGCGGACAAATCTCAATGCCTTTCTGCAGCGCATCGAGCAGCTCTTTCTCAAACGAACTCAGCGATTCACTCATGACTGTCCGGGCTCCGTCCGATCGGCCAGTTTACAAACCGGATCCTGCTGAAGAGAATCCCCGCTTGCCGCCTGCGCCCGCGCCCGGCAACCCCGGCAAACCGCCAAATATCCGCACCGCCCGCAGGCCCCTTTATACCGGCCCAAATCACGCAGCGAGTTCAAATAATCCGATCCCGTCCAGATCGACCCAAAATCAAAACCGTTCTCCACCAGATTCCCCGCCGAAATCTCCAGAAACCCGCAGGTCTGCACATCCCCCGTATAACTGATGAACGCAAAATCAGTCGCCGCCAAACACCCGACAACCCGTTCGGCCGTTTCAATCTTCTCCTGACGGGCCACTCGCGCAAACTGCGGACCGCAGGTCAGGCGCAGTTCTATCGGCAGGGCCTCCTTCAGCTTCGCCAGACGAACCAGCAGGTCTTCATATTCCTGCGGCCCCAACAGCAGCTTTCGAATCGCCTCCCCACGCCCCACCGGCACAAGAATAAACGGATTCCAGCAGGTCGCCCCAAGCTCCACGCTCTTTTGTGCAAGCGCCTCAACCTGACCGGCATTCAAGGTCGTAATCGTCGTATTGATCTGGAACGCAAGCCCCGCCTCACGAGCCGTTCCAATCGCCCGCAGCGCCGTTTCAAAAGCCCCCTCGCTCTGACGAAACCCGTCATGTGTCCGCGCATCAACCCCGTCCAGCGAAAACGAAACGGACATAACTCCCGCCTTTTTCAAACGTTGCGATGCCTTCCCATCCAGATAATACCCGCATGTCGCAACCGCCGTCCGCAGTCCCGCCCGACGAGCCCCCGCAAGAATCTCATAAAAATCATCGCGGGCCATCGGCTCACCCCCCGTTAAAATCACAACACACTTGTGAAATCTCGCCAGCGATTGGAGGATGTCCACGCACTGCTGAGTAGACAAAAAATCTTCATGATAGGTTTCGGCCGCCGCCCGGCAATGTCGGCAGTGCAAAGGACACCGGCGGGTAATCTCAAAAGCTACAATCCGGGGTTTGGGAATCGAATTAACCATGAATCAACTCGGCGGCCTCTTTGGCAAAATAGGTAATCAAAATATCCGCTCCGGCCCGCTTAATTGCCGTCAGCGACTCCATCATTGACTCCTGCCGACTCAGCAGACCCGCCCCCGCCGCATGGCAGATCATCATATACTCACCCGACACCTGGTATCCGGCCAGCGGCACATCAAAACGCTGCCGGGCCTTGCTGAGAATATCCAGATACGGAAGAGCCGGTTTAACCATCACAATGTCAGCCCCCTCTTCAAGATCCAGTTCAATCTCCCGCATGGCCTGTCCCGCCCCGGCCGCCGGGTCCATCTGATAACCCCGCCGATCGCCGAAACCCGGCCGGCTGTCAGCCGCTTCCCGAAACGGCCCATAAAAAGCCGAAGCATACTTGGCCGCATAACTGACAATCGCCATATCCGTAAAATCCGCCTCATCCAGCGTCTGCCGAATCATCCCCACCCGGCCGTCCATCATATCCGAAGGCGCCGCCGCATCCGCTCCCGCCTTCGCGCAAGCCAGGGCCATCCGGGCCAGATGCTGCAGCGTCTGGTCGTTATCGACCCTCCCGTCCCGAACCACCCCGCAATGACCGTGATCGGTATACGCGCACAGGCAAATATCCGTTATCACCAGCAGCTCCGGCACGCATTCTTTGATCGCACGAACCGCCCGACACACCGCCGATTCCTCGGACCATGCCTCCGAACCTCCCGCGTCCTTCTTGATCGGCAGCCCAAACAGCAGCACCGCCGGGATGCCCAGCGAATAAACCAGCTTGGCCTCTTCCGCGATTCGATCCGCCGAAAAATGAAAACAGCCCTCCATGGACCCAATCGGTTCTTTGATCCCTTCGCCCGGACAGGCAAACAGCGGATATACAAAATCATCCGCGCTGACTCTTGTGCCCGCCGCCAGCCGACGCATCGCCGCACTGACCCGCAGCCGACGCATCCTCGTCTCCGGAAATCCCATAATCACTCCCTTTTCTGCAGGATGGACCTCAGCCCATGTTGATTGTTATTTCTTCTTCCGTCAAATAACACGGTGGTTCATTTTGCCATTCAGCAAGCTCCGCCGATCCGCTCAGCGACCGAAAATTACCCCCGCACAGATCAAACCATCGGCATCGGCCGCATTTCGAATCCGTGTATTGATGTTTATGCCGCAGAATGTTCAATACCGGATCAGATTCATCCTGCCAGATCTCCCCGAACGGTCGCTCCAGTATATTACCCAGCGAATAATTTCGCCAGAATTGATCCGGCGTCACCCGACCCGCCCAGTCCACCGCCGCGATGTTTTGCCCGACTCGATTGCCCGCCGCCCGGTGCAAAAATTCCTCGGCCGCCGAAAGATGCTCCGGCTTGTCCTCCTTCAGCCGCATCAGCAGGTACGGCCCATCCGCGTGATTGCCTACCGTCAGCACCTCATCAGCCCCGTCCGCTTCCACAAGCCGGTCGGTTTCTCGCAAAAGCGTATCCATCGCCCTTCGCGTCTGCTCACTCGACGGCATCTGATCGCCAAGCTGCTCGGCCCGGCCCGTCCGAATCAAATGATAAAAACAGAGCCGCCGAATCCCCGCCTCCGCCGCAATCGCGAAAATCGTTTCAATCCGGTCAATATTCTCTCGCGTCATCGTAAAACGCAGGCCCGTTCGAATCCCCGCTTTTCGGCAGTTCTCGATTCCCCGCATCGTCGCCGCGAAACTCCCTTGCTTCCCCCGAAACCGGTCGTGCATCGCTTCCGGCCCGTCCAGCGAGATGCCCGCGTAGCTCAAATCCAGCCCCGCCAGCGTCTCCGCCGCCTGCTCCGTAATCAGCGTCCCGTTGGTCGAAAGCACCGTCCGCAGCCCCTTTTCCCGCGCGAACGCGATCAGCTCAAACAAATCGCCCCGCAGCAGCGGCTCCCCCCCGCTGAACAAAAGCACCGGACAGCCGAACCCCGCCGCCTGCTCAATCAGCCCGCGGGCCTGGGCAGTTGTCATCTCCGGTTCCCTTTCGCATCCTTCCGAGCTGCTGTAGCAGTGCACGCATTTCAGGTTGCACCGCCCCGTACAGTTAAACACCACTATCGGTTTGATATTACGCCGCGCCGGGTAACGAAGCCCGTCGGACTGGCCGGCTTTTCCGGAATACAGTTTGGACAGATTAATCATGGTTTTGCAGAATCAAAGCGTCGAGAATGCCGTCAATCGTATGCTCGGCCGCTTCCAGGTCGGCTTTCATGCCCAATTGAGAAAGGGCCTCGGTGGTCATCGGACCAATCGAAACAATCCGTGCCCGCGACAAACGAACGAGCTGCGGATCGATTTGCTCAAAAAAACTTCGAACCGTTGACGAACTGGTAAACGGGATCCAGTCAATCCGCCCCTTATCAAGCGCCTTGCGGATCTCCGCAATCGTCTCCGGGGCCGCCTGTTTGGCCACTACCGTATAAACCGACACATCCGTCACTTCGGCCCCTGCCTGACGAAAAGCAGCGGGCAGGTAATCAGGAGCCGCCGCCGAGCGAAGCAGCAGCATTTTCTTCCCCGACAGATTGTCTCGTTCAATCAGGGTCCGGGCCAGGCAGGAGCCGGTATATTTCTCCGGCACAAGGTCCGATTGAAGGCCGTGCATCAGCAGGGCCCCGTGAGTCTGCCGCCCGATGCACGCGATCTTTACATCTCCGAAAAGCCGTGCGTCGCTGCCCATGTGCCGCAGTTTCTTAAAGGTATGCCTCACGCCTTTGCTGCTGGTAAAAACCACCCAGTCATAGGCACTCATCTGCGACAGGGCCTCGGCAACCGACGGCTGCTCAATCAAGCTGACCGTCTGAATCGTATCCAGAAAAGAGACCTGGGCGCCCTGCTCATACAGTTTGTGGCTGAACAGGTGATTGCCCTCCTCGTCCCGTGTAATCAGCACGTGCGTTCCGAATAGCGGCTTATGCGCGAACCATTGCGTTTCCGGCCGGATCCGTGCCGTCGGGCCGATGACCACAATCGCCGGGGCCGAAAGCCCCGCCTCGGCGCATCGCCCGGCAATCGCCGACAGTTCCGCCTCCGCCTGACGCTGGGTCGGCAGCGTGGCATTTTCGATTACCGCCGTCGGCGTGTACGGATCTTTCCCGTTTTCGATCAGCGTTCGGGCAATCGATTCCAGGTTGCCCATCGCCATATAAAACACAATCGTCCCATCAAACCGCCCCAGCAGGCCCCAGTCAATCGAGCTGTCTTCCTTCTCCGGCGCCTCCCGCCCCGTCACAAAAACCACCTGCGAGCTGGCCGCCCGATCCGTCAAAAAGAAACCACAGTATTCGGCCGCCGCCGTCGCCGCCGTCACACCCGGTACAATCTCAAAATCAATCCCCGCCCTCACGCAGGCCTCGATCTCCTCGGCCGCACGCCCGAACATCCCCGGATCGCCCCCCTTCAATCGAACCACGCAGGCGTACTCCTGGGCCTTCTGCACAATCAGTTGATTGATCTGATCCTGCCTGTACGAATGAGCCCCCGTGCGCTTGCGCACGCAGATCAACTCCGGCTTCCGCCGGCAGCACTCCAGCAGCAGCGGGTAAACCAGCCCATCATAAATCACGCAGTCGGCCTTTTGCAGAAGCGCATAGCCCCGCAGGGTAATCAATTCAAGATCCCCCGGCCCGGCCCCCACAAAATAGACCTTTGATTTATCCATGGTTTTCCAAAAACTTCCTGGCGCCTTTGCTCAGCAGCGCATCGGCAACCTGATCGGCACATTGTAACGCATTGTCCGCACGTCCGCAAATCTCCTCCCGCAGGAAAGGATGCCCCGAGGGGTCCGCAACGAAAGCCGCTATCCGTATTTTTCCCTCTTTAATCTCCGCATAGGCCCCCACCGGCCCATGACAGCCCGGATGCAGCCGGGCAAGCACACGCCGCTCGGCCCCCGCCTCAAGCCCCGTCCGTTCATGATGAACCGAACCAAGCAGATCAATCATCTCCGGATCATCGCTTCGGGCCTGAATCGCGATGGCCCCCTGCCCCGGAGCCGGCAGAAATTCCCATACATCAAAGCAAAACCCCTGCCAGTGCCGGTTTCCCAGCCGCTCCAGCCCCGCCCGCGCCAGAACCACCGCGTCATAATCCCCATCCGCAAGCTTGTTCAGCCGCGTCTCCACATTGCCCCGGATCGGTTCGATCACCAGGTCCGGCCGAAGATGCAGAAGCTGCGCCGTCCTTCGCACGCTCGAAGTACCAACCCGTGCCCCGTTAGCTACTTCCTCCAACCCCCGCACCGGCCGTCGGCAGACCATCACATCTTCAGGATAAAACCGCTGCAAAACCGCCCCGATCACAAGCCCTTCCGGCATCTCCGCGGGCAAATCCTTCAAACTGTGCACCGCGAAATCAGCCCGGCCCGCCAGCAGTTCCTGCTCCAGTCGAGACGTAAAAAAGCCCACCCCCTCCAGCTTCCAAAGCGGTACATCCCCCTGCTGATCGCCGGCCGTCTGCACGGGTTGAATCGCAATAACAAGCCCGGGATGCGCCTTCCGCAGGGCCTCCGCCGCCAGATGCGTCTGCGCCAAAGCCAGTTTCGATCCCCGTGTTGCCGCCCGCCGTTTCTTCATGACTTGCTTTTCTTCTTCGCTTCCGAGCCGGCCAGCAGCATCTTCCGCACAAAATCAATCGCCTGCATCTGATCGGGCCTCAGTTCCTGGTCCCGGGATTCTTTCAAATACGAGATCGGCCCGTGCAGCACCTTTCGCACAAGCGACTGGGCAAACCGCTCAAGCTGGGCGTGTTCCTCCTTCTGAAAATACCGCCGATACCGCCGCGTCTCTTTTTCCGCCAGCGCTGTGTACATATCCGCCAACTCCGCCACCACATCCGCCACCTCCAGCGAGTCCAGCCACACCGCAAAACGCCGCACATGCTCGGCCACAATCTCACCGGCCAGAAGCGCCTGCTCGGCCCGGATCGCCTGCTTCTCATTGACCTGCTGATTCAGGTCATCCAGGTTAAACAGCCGCACCCCGTCCAACTGCCCGACCTCCGGCTCCACATCCCGCGGCACAGCGATATCAATCAGCACAATCGGACGCGTCCGCTGAGAAAGCAGGTACCCATCCCGGGCCGTCGTGATCATCGGCTCCGGGGAGCCCGTCGTGCAAATCGCCAAATCCGCCTGCCCGAGAACTGACCCCGCCTGATCCAGTTCAATCGGCTCGCCGAATTTCAGACCCGAAGCCAGCCGCTCGGCCGACGGACGCCTTCGGCTGGCAATCCACAGCCGTCCGATCCCCAGTTTAACCAGCAGCTTACCTACCAGTTCGGCGTTTTCACCCGCCCCCAGCAGCAGCGCCGCGGCCCCCGGCAGTGAAAGCTGCTTCCACGCCAGTTCCACCGCCGCCGCCCCGATCGAAACCGACCCGCTCTGCAGATCGGTCCGGCTGCGAACCTCTTTCGAGGCCCGAAACGTCCGGTGCATCAGCCGGTGAAAGAAAAACTGCGTCATCTTCTCCTCGTTGGCCGTCCGGTAGGCGGACTTAAGCTGGCTGATGATCTGATGCTCCCCCAGCATCTGCGAATCCAGCCCGGCCGCCACCGTAAACAAATGCCGGATGGCCTCCTGGCCGACCCGCTCACGCCGATACAGCCGCCAGGACTCCAGCGCAGACGGCGCAACCTGGCCGAGAATCTCCTCCACCAGACCGCCGCACAAAGCAGATCGGCCGCAGGAAAGATACACCTCCGTCCGATTGCAGGTACACAACACCATACTCTCGAACACCTCAGCCCGATCCCGCAGCTTCCCAAGAAGCACACGTTGCTGATCGTCCGAAAACGCCAGCTTCTCCCGCGCCTCCAGCGGCGCCTCATGAAAACTCACACTGTAGCAAACCAGTTTCACGGCCGCAGTATAGCATGGCAGACAAGCAAACGCAACGGCGCATTAAAAAGGCCCGCCGCACAGGTCGGCAGGCCGTGGAATCACAAAAGTCCGGTCATCGTCAGGACCGACGGCGGAAGGTCGGCACAATCTTCTTGCCCTCGACCTTCTGCGTGCCGCGGCTGGTCGTAATCTCGCCGGTCAGCTTCTCCTCAGTCAGCTTCCCTTCAAAAGCCATTTCAAACGTCCGATCCCCAAATTCCCATTCCGCCTTGAACGTCACCTTGTCATCCTTCATTTCAACCTTCTCGACAGGCAGCGTCCCATACAAAGCGCTTAGATCCGGATGCACACGCAGCCGCTGCTTGAACTGCCGCTCATCCATCGTGATATCCAGATCCCAGGCGCCGATCAGCGGCTCGCCCAGCCGTTTGCCCTCCACGCGAACCTCGCCCCGCTCCGACTTCAAAACCCCGCTCAGCAGACCCGTCTGACGATCAATCGTTCCCTCGAAGTCCGACTCCCACGAACGGTCGTTCATCTTGCTTTTGCGTTTGAAGGTCAGCGTACCGCGCTGATAATTCAACCCCGATACGTCGCTTTCAACCGGCGCCTGTTCGGCCTTCCACTCACCGACCAGGTCTCCGTCTTTATCCGTCCGAATCATAAGCACCGAAGCAATATCCCGCTCGCCGATTTTGTACTGAAGCTGCCAGTGACCCTCCGCCCTCGAAGCACGTCGGCTCCGCTTGCCCCGCACATCGGAATCGCCCCGCTCGCCCGAAAGCACACCCTTCAGTTCATCGTCCTCGATTGTCCCGCTGAACGTCGATCGAAATTCATCATCCCGAAACTGAACCACCTGCAGAAAGCTGAGTTTGCCGTCCTCAAACTTCACATCACGCAGCCGATTGACCCCCCAAAAACTGATCCAGTCAGCCGTCAAAGCGCCCTCTTCATCCCGCGAAAACGACAAAATTACATCCATATCCCATTCGTCAAACTCGACCTTCAAATCCCAGTCGCCGTACACGCCTCGCCCGCCCGGCCGCGGCGGCCTCTCCGGGGCCTGCGCAGACACTACGGCCGTCGACAAAAGGATCAGCAAAAGAAAGGCCTTCAAAATCGCTCGATTCTTCATAATGCATACCTCCAAATGAGTGATCGCACATTGCCCCCGCCGCCTCCGGCGGTTCCCATACGTACCCATTTAGGATACCGCTCCCGATCCACAAGTCAAGTATTCTTTTTCCAGCCGTTTTGGGGCCTGTTTACACTACAGTATGTGAATATCCAAAGGATTCGTGTTTGATTCAGAATTACGAAGTGGCTCATCACCTGCTCGTGATTATGCATCGCCGACGGCGTTTCCTGGACGTCAATTACCACAAAACAGGAGTGGTGCGGATCATTCAGCAAATGCGGCAGCGTTATGGACTCTGCTTGTCCCCCATCCTCGCCTGGACTTCAATAATCAAAACAATCTGCGGTTCCTCGGCCGATGCGGCAAAATCCGCCTCCACGCCAGGATGGGATGGCTCCGTCTGCTGTCGATCCCACGCGATTTTCGGCTCAACCGGCTGAAGAACCGGCAATTCCGCCTCACCGCCGGCCGGCCCAATCCGGCGCAGTGAATCCGCCCTGTCAATCTGATTCTGCCGTTCCATCGACGAAGCGATCAACTGAAGCCGAAGCGGGCTGGTTTCCCGGATCAGCGCCGTAAGCTGTTCCGGCCTGATCCCCTCAATCACCACATCTTTCGAAACCACCGGATCGCCCGACGAAACCGCAAGCCGACGCACCGAACAGTTCGGCCAAATCCGTCCAATTTCCCTACTGAATGCAAGCATCTGCGACTGAGTACTCTGGATTCGATACACCGCCCCGCTCTCACTGCGCTGCGAACTGGCCCCCGAAAGAAGAGCATTCTCAACCACAGCCCGCTTGATGGCGTCATTGACCTCAATGGGCTGATCGGTCACCAAAATCAATCGGCCCAGGGCCGACGAAACTGCCGACTCCGACTCGGCAATCGCAGGCCCGCGTTCCAGGTGAGCCAGTTCACCCGACGGATTCAAATCCGCAGAAGGCCCGCCTGATAAGAATGATTCCTCGGCCGGCTTCATAATCTGAAATACAAGAATCGCCAGAATTCCAAGCGGGATAAACAGCATCGCCGCCGCCGCCGCGATTCGCCGAACGAAAAGATGCGCACGCCCGAGCGGGCGAACTTCTGCGGCCGACTCGGAATCCAGAATCATTCGCCGTTCCAGCGCCGAGCGGACCGATTCGGACAAGCCGCGAGGGGCCTTCTCCGACGGCAGAGAAGAAAGCAGCTCCTTCTGACGATACAACGCGTGCAGATGCTTTTTTACCGCCGGATCATGCTGCACCAAACGCTTCAGTTCGGTACGCTGACGCTGCGAAAGCTCCCCATCCAGAAAACCGCCGATTAAGGCGTCAATTTTTTCTCGTTCCTGATCATTCATGCCAGCACCGTTTCCAGCAATTCTTTTAACGTTGTCCGCGCCCGGCTGATCCGGCTCTTGACAGTACCCAACTCAACCTCCAGGATCCGGGCAATCTCATCATAACTGAGCCCCTCCATGTCACGCAAAACCAGAACCGTCCGATGGTCGTCCTCAAGCCGTCCCAGCATATGCATCAAAATCTCCTGAACTTCCCGGTTTTGCGCCAGGACCGCCGGGTCCGCTTTTTCACGGCACGAAAGGTACGCCGCCAATTGAGCGCCGGCCCCGTTCATTTCTTTACTGAAGGGCACGTCAATCGACTGCATCACAAGCCGCTGTCGACGTTTGCAAAACGTCAGGGTCAGATTCACCCCCACGCGATATAACCACGTATAAAAGCTGCTTTTTCCCTTAAACGTGCCGATCTTCTCTATTACTTTGACAAACGTTTCCTGCGTAAGTTCCGCCGCATCATCCGGATTGGTACAGATTTTCAGAATTGTATTATATAACCTGTCCTGATACCGGACAATCAGCAGCTCCATCGCCTCCAAATCACCGCGCTGGCAACGCCGGATCAGGACCTCTTCATCCACACTGAGGGTCTTGTTTTCAATTGGTTCGGACACGTCACTCTCATTCAGCTTAGATTCAACAGGAAGTGTAATTCACAGTCCGCCTATCATGGCAAAACAGGCCCATAAAATCAAATGAATTCAACCAAAACACCACCCCCCAAGATCCTATTTCCCCTGCAATACATAAAAAACAGAGAATCGTTTCGGCTCATCCGTCAAACAGGTCACCTCAAGCAGATACGTTTCCTCCGCCGGCAGGGACAAATCAATCTCCAGGGAAAACTCGTAAGCCCGCAGATAATCCCTCCAATACAGATGATTAGCCGGCGCTTCGGTCAGCCGAAAGTCCGGCCAGGTCTGCAAATGGGTTCCTCGCGGGTCTGAGCGGTGCGGCACATAACGATACAGATCAAATCGAAACACGGCCGGCGCCTTCAATTTGGAATCATAAACATCCCGCAGTTCAACAAAGGCCCGGATGGATCGGGAATCCGTGTCCGCGCCGCCGGGGATCAGTCGTGTCAGACCCGCAATCTGTACCGCAGCGACCGAAAAGCCCCGGCCGGGCAGCCGCTCGGCCGACAACGGACCGGGCTCTTCATCACATCCCGAAAACGATACAAGGATAAAAACCGCGCCCCAAAAACACACGCCGATCCATGCGGCCGCGCCGCGGCCGAAACGGCCCCCGTTTTGTGATTTACAAGTCTTCATCCAGAAGATGCCCAAATCGGATTTTTTTCGTCTGAAGATAGCGCCGGTTATGTGCCCCGGCCTTTGCCTGAAGCGGAATCTGCTCAACAATATGAATCCCGTACACCTCCAGACGGCTGACTTTCTTGGGATTATTGGTCAGAATCCGAACGTTCCGAAGACCCAGGTCCCGGCAGATCTGGGCGCCAATCCCGTAATCCCGCTTATCCGGCAGAAAACCCAGCTTCACATTTGCATCCACCGTATCCAGCCCGTCCTCCTGCAGCTTATAGGCGTGAAGCTTATTGGCCAGGCCGATTCCCCGTCCCTCCTGACGGAGATAGATCAGCGCCCCCTTTCCCTCCGCATCGATCCGCTTCATGGCTTCAATCAATTGATACCCGCACTCGCATCGCTGCGAATGAAACAAATCCCCCGTCATGCACTCCGAGTGTACCCGGATCAGGACCGGCTCCTCATGAACAGGGATCTGCCCCTGCGCATCCGGATCGCCGAGGCCTCCCTTGCACAGGGCCAGGTGCGGCTCGGTCGATCCCGGGCTTTGATACCCGATCAGCGTAAATTCCCCGTAATCAGTCGGCAGATGCACATGCTGAATACGCCGAATCTGCTGTTCCCGCTGCAGGCGGTATTCAATCAGTTTGGCGATGGACGTCATCTTCAGCCCGTGCCGACGGCAATAGCCGATCAACTCCGGCACACGGGCCATCTCGCCGCTCTCATTCATAATCTCACAAATTACCCCCGTCGGGCGCAAACCCGCCAGGCGCATCAGGTCCACCGCCCCTTCCGTCTGCCCGCAGCGTACCAAAACCCCCCCGTTCCGCGCACGCAGCGGAAAAATATGCCCGGGTCGCGCCAGGTCGGCCGCCTTCGCTTTGGGATCGGCCGCCACGCGAATCGTATGGGCGCGGTCCGCGGCGCTGATGCCCGTACTGATGCCCTCCCGTGCATCGATACTGACGGTAAACGCCGTCCCTAACCGCGCCGTATTTTCCGTGCTCTGCGGATACAGACCCAGCCGGTCGCAATCCTCCTC
>JAHDQI010000029.1 GCA_018433925.1 Phycisphaerae bacterium
ATGCGTCCATCGGCTCTGTGATCATGGAACTGCGGGCCGGCACCGGCGGAGAGGAGGCCGCCCTGTTTGTTCGTGACCTGTACACGATGTATTTGAAGTATACCGAGCGGATGGGGTGGAAGACGGAGATGATGGATTTTTCGCCGACGGATCGGGGGGGCTTCCGGGAACTGATTATGAATATCAAAGGGGCCGGCGTGTGGGCACAGTTCGGCTACGAGGGCGGCGGTCACCGCGTGCAGCGCGTACCGGAAACCGAGTCCCAGGGACGGGTGCATACCTCTGCGGCGACGGTGGCCGTGCTGCCGGAACCGGAAGAAGTGGATATCGAGATTAACCCCGATGAGGTGGTCGAGCATGTTAGTTGCGCCGGCGGGCCGGGCGGGCAGAACGTCAACAAGGTCGCCAGCGCCATCAAACTCGAACACGTGCCGACCGGCATCGTCGTCAGCATGAGGGAAGAACGCAGCCAGCACAAAAACCGCGCCAAGGCATGGCGCATTCTGCGCACCCGGCTTTATGAATACAACCAGAAGAAGGCCAACCAGGAACGCTCCAGCGCCCGCAAAACAATGATCGGCTCCGGCGACCGCTCCCAGCGCATCCGTACCTATAACTTTCCGCAGAACCGAATCACCGATCACCGCATTAACCTGTCCCTGTACAGTCTGGATCGGGTCTTGATGGGAGAGATGGACGAATTGATCGCTGCGCTTCAGGATTATGACAAGCAGCAGCGGCTCGAAAATCTGTAAAAAGAAGACAGTCGCAGAGGGAAACAATCAACAAAAAGACCGCTTTAATCCTGTTCTGCGCCGACTTTTTGAAGGCGGCCGCGGCAGCGGTCACAGGAGCAGGCCCCGACAAGCTGCAGGTGGCCGGTCCCGAACAAGCTTTTGCTGTCGATCAGGCGGGCGCCTTTGGCCTGCATCTGGCGAAAGGCGATTTCGGCGGGGTGTCTTTCAATCGATCCGACCGCATCCGTCAGCACGGTGACATTCTTTCTTCGCAGGAGCAGGCCCAGAACCATATACTTGACGGCCGTTTCCGCCAGACCGCCGACAATAAGGAAATCCGTGGCTTTTACCTCGCTGAGCATCCGGTCGGCTCGCGGCTCCTCGAAGGGGTCATCGCTTCGAATTTCCTGGATTACCTGGTCGAACTGGTCAAAGATATCGCGAGGAAAATCGGTATATCCGTCCGAGGGAAACGTAATTGCACGGTTGAGCCGGGTATAGCTGATTTTGCGGACCCCATCGGTTCCGGCGACACAGCAGGAGTGCGGCCGGCCGTTTCCGTTGAATACCTGGACGGTCGAAATCACGCGGATGTGGTCCTTGCGTGCCCATGCCATAACACGGCGGATATTAGCCAAAACACGTCGGTGGTTTCGAATGCATGATTTTCCGTCGGCTGTAAACAGGTCTTGCTGAGTCCCCACGTCGATAAGAATCCTCCTTCTGCGTAATGTCAGCACCGGCCGAATCATGGTCTGTTCTTTCTGTTTAACCGTTTAGGCGACCCCAATTATGTGTTCATACGAACCGAAGGCCGCGCAGTTCTGATTCTTCTTTCGTATCGAACCGCCCCGGACTTGACTTTAGTTGTTTTTCCGGGCAAAATCGGAAGTGGAGACAAGGAAAATTCCGATAAAATACGGCTTTTTGATTTGGAGTTAATATTTGCGGCATGAGTAACCATCCTGATCTGGATTCTTCGCTTCTGATCGAGCCCGACGGGTCGGAGGGTCCGATTGATTTTTATGCTCTTTTCGGCCGCCCCGGCCCGGTGCATATGGAGATCGGGTCCGGAAAAGGAACATTTCTGGTCTCGCAGGCGGCGGCCTGTCCGGAGATCAACTATCTGGGGATCGAATGGGCCAATAAGTACTGCCGATATGCCGCCGACCGCCTGGCTCGCCGGGGATTGCGGAATGTTCGGCTGATTCGAACAGATGCGGCGGCATGGATCGCCGGCCGCGTGCCGCGCGATTCCGTGGAGATGGTTCATATTTATTTTCCCGACCCGTGGCCGAAGAAACGGCATCACAAGCGGCGTTTCTTTTGTCAGCGCAATCTTGAGATTCTGTTCGAGCGGCTGGTTTGCGGCGGGATCATCAATGCGGCGACAGATCATGCCGATTATTTTGATCAGATGCAGGCAACCGCCGACTGGGCCGAAAAAACGGGCCGCGCGGAACGGATAGACTTTATTCGTCCGGCCGGAGCCGCGGAGGGAGAAACGGTCGGTACGAACTATGAACGAAAATATCAAAAAGAGGGACGTCTTACACATACGCTGACCCTGCGAAAACGATGAAGCAATCCTGCCTGACAACACGAGAGTACCTGCCCCTGATCCGCCAGTATGAGCGGCAGTTTTCCCTGCTTACAGAGTGGCTGCTGGCCGAAAACGCCAGGGTTAACCTGACCCGGATTACCGATCCCTGTCAGATACGGATTCGTCATTTTCTGGATTCGCTGGCGGCCCTTTCGGTTCTGGATTCCCTCGCTCGGCCGCAAGAACCGTTTTGCTGTGTGGATATTGGTTCGGGGGCAGGTTTTCCGGTTTTGCCGCTGGCGATTGTGCGGCCGCAGTGGCGATTTGTGTCCATCGAGGCGACCGGAAAAAAGGCGCGCTTTCAGCAAAGGGTCTGTGAGGCGCTGGGGCTTTCCGGAGTCCGGGTAATTTGCGGGCGGGCCGAGGAGCTCTCGCATGACCGCTCCTGTCGCGGGCTATTTGATGCGGCCCTGGCCAGAGCCGTAGCCGATGTGTCGGTGTTGGCGGAGTTGACGCTTGGGTGGATCCGGCCCGGCGGACGGATGATCGCCTGGAAAAGCCCGCAGGCCGCCGAGGAGATTGCGCACAGTCGGCCTGCGCTTGAAAGAATGGGCGGCGCCGCCGCGGAGGTGCTCACGTATTTACTCGAAGACGATAGCGAGCAGGCGCCAATCCGTTTACACCTTGTGGTATCCGAAAAGATTCGTCCTACGCCGAAGGATTTACCGCGTTCGTTTGCACAGATCAAGGAACATCCGCTTTCTTTGAAAAAAAAGGAGATTTGACAAAGTGAGGGACTTGTGTGTAGTCTTATAAATAGAGAGTGTGACTATTGGCGGGCCTCTTGGTTTACGTTTTCGAAACCAGGTGGATCAGACCAGGCCAGGAGACATAAGCGATGTTGAAAAGGGCGTTGTTTTTCGTTTTTTGTGCGGGGCTTGTTTTTTGGATTGCCCTGTCGGTTTGCGAAGCCGAGGATACCGAGTTGTCCGGCAGCCGGGAATCGGATATCTTTTCCCTGAACCAGCGCCTCGGCCGGGGTGTCAATATCATCGGGTATGACCGCATCTGGACGGCCAGGGAGCAGGGGCGCTTTAAGGCCCGCTATTTCGGCATGATCAGGGAGGCCGGATTTGACAGCGTGCGGATCAATCTGCATCCCTTTCGGCACATGAGCGATCAGCCGCCCCACACGATTCGCAGGGAGTGGCTGGAAACACTGGACTGGGCGGTCGAAAACGCCCTGCAAGCCGACCTGACCGTAGTCCTCGATTTACATGAATACAACGCGCTGGGTCAGGATCCGGCCGGGACAAAGGATAAGTTCCTGGCCTTCTGGCAGCAGATTTCCCCGCGTTTCAAGGACGCTCCGCCTGCGGTGATCTATGAAATCCTCAATGAACCCTGCCGCGGGCTGACCGCCGAGTTGTGGGATGTCTATTACAGGCAGGCCCTGGCGATGATTCGACAGACCAACCCAACCCGAGGTGTCATCATCGGCCCGGCTCAGTGGAATTCCGTGGATGCCATAGAATCCCTGTCGCTGCCGGAGGCCGATCGCCATATCATCGTCACGGTCCATTATTACAAGCCCATGGAGTTTACCCATCAGGGAGCCGGCTGGACGCCGCAGTACACGGATACGGCCGGGGTGGTTTGGCCCCGTTCAGAGGCGGACAGGGAAGCGGTACTGCGTGATTTTGAAAAAGTTCGAGACTGGGCGGCCGAACACAATCGTCCCGTTTTTGTGGGCGAATTCGGGGCCTATGACAAGGGCGATATGGATTCGCGGGTGCGGTATACCTCGTTTATAGCGCGCACGGCCGAACGTTTCGGATTCAGTTGGGCCTATTGGCAGTTTGATTCGAATTTTATTGTCTATGATATCGACAATGAAGAATGGGTCGAGCCGATTCGCGATGCGCTGCTGCCCAAATCAGACTGAAGCGGAGTGAAAACGGGACAGGGGGCCGGGGGCGGATTATACGCACACGGAGGCCATGCGCTGGTCTTTGATTTCCTGAGCGATTTTGAAGCCGATATCAAGGGTCAGTGAAAAATCAGGATCCAACACATCGGTTATTTGGTGCTCCTGAAGGAAACTCTCGGCCAGAGAAGTGGCATTGGTAAAGCCGTCTTTTTTGACCTTTTCGCGCATCCATTGAACAATCTTCTCTTCGGTCATTCGTATCTCTCCTGAAACGGAACATTTTTCAACCGGCCGGGACCGGAAGAAATCACTTCCCTATATCGTCAAAAATGAACCAAACAGTTGATTTTTTCCGGAAGATAGAGAATTTATTTATAAACAAAAAAGACCATTTATGTTTTTATAAGTCGCCCCTGATAATATTAAAAAATGGGATTTTTAAGATTTTGTCCGATAAAAATCTAAAGTAAACGGACCTTTTTGACGAAGATAAGATACGAACCTTACTAACCGGAAGCCCTTTTATAGGGCCTAAGAAGGGAGTCGCCATGAGAACCGTTGCTGTAATCAATCAAAAGGGCGGATGCGGAAAGACCACTGTGTCGATCAATCTGTCCAGTGCCCTGGCCTCCAAGGGCTATCGTACACTGCTGGTGGATATGGACCCGCAGTCGCACTGCGCTGTAGGTCTGGCTGTCCCCGAGGATCAGATTGAACAGAGCATTTATGATGTGCTGATCGGGAATGCGCGCGGAGAACCGCTGCGGATGAAGGAAATCCTCTGGCAGATCAGCGACCGCTTTGAACTGGCCCCGTCAAGTATTGACCTGGCGGCCTTTGAGCAGCAGATGACGGGAATCATGGATCGGGAAAACTGCCTGACTGTCGTGCTGCGTGAGATTCAGGAAGAGTATGATTATGTGATTGTGGACTGCCCGCCTTCGGTAGGACTGCTTACCTTTAACGCGCTGCGGGCGGCCACGGATGTGGTGGTGCCGGTGGAGATGGGGTATTTTTCGCTGCATGGACTCAGCCGGCAGCTTGAGACGCTCCATGTACTCTGCGAGCAATGCCGACAGCAGGTCAATGTAATGGTGCTGGCCAGCATGTATGACATCCGCACCAAGATGGGACGGGAGATTCTGGCGGAACTGCGAAAGCATTTTGCCGACCGGATGTTCCAGACGGTGGTCAATTTCAATACCAAGCTGAAAGAGGCTGCCAGCTTAGGCCAGCCGATCGGAGAATATGATTCGGCCAGTAAGGGATACAAAGATTTTCTGAATCTTGCCGAAGAACTGGTCGGGACCGATACCTTTGTGCACAAGGCCGAACTGGTCGATACGCTGGAAGCGCGGATTCAGTCGATCAGCGCCAGCGCCGAAGAACTGTTGGCGACCATCAAAGAACCGGCCGCGGCGGAAACACAGGAAAGTCCCGCACAGGTCGCTCACGAGGCCCGGCCGCAGGACCATCGCACGCTGGAGGAGAAGATCGCCGATTTTTACGGCGTTCGCCAGGAAAACGGAACGGTGGTCTTTTCGACGTTGTATCCGAGAGCCAGAAAAGTGGAAATCGCCGGCGACTTCAACGACTGGTTGCCGGAACAAACCCCCATGCAGATGGAAAACGGAAAATGGGTTACCAAGCTGCCGCTGCAGAAGGGCACATACCGCTATCGGCTGGTCGTGGACGGCCAGTGGCAGCAGGACCCCTACAATGAAAAAGTCGAACCCAATCCCTTTGGTGAACTCAACTCGGTGCTGCACGTGCAGTAGCCGATCTGCGGAAAGCAGTAAACAATCTCAAAACCCTATGGAGCCCGGCCTCAGCGGCCGGGTTTTTTTATCAGCCATCCTGTTTTGGGCCCGATAATTTAAATCCATTCTGTTTTTTATGGGACAGTGCATTCCTCAGGTCTTCTTAAAATGCCTTTTTTGATTCATAAAACGGGCCCTTTCAATAAAAACCCCCTATTTTGAATGGATTATAAAGTCTCCCTTTTTTTGAGACGAAAAAACCGAAGCCAAAGCCAAACCTGTTGATCGGCAACAGGAGGCAATCGAAATTAGGGCACAGGAGATAGATCATGACCAGGAATCAAACCAGACGGATCGTGCGAAATTTAGTATGTGTACATTTAATGATCACGATGCTTATTTCAGGATGCTCAAGCAGGTACGGCCGGGTGACCAAGCCGGCTCGTGAAAGAGAGGAAATAACCCGGACGCATTCCGAATTTTCCTCGATGGCCGATCGTTCGGATCTTCCGATGGAATACGTCAGCGAAGGGAAGATCGGGGTCTCAAAGGTGGAGGCGGCCCTCGAAGCGGCGGATGCCGGCGATCTGCAGGCCCGCGCCGAACTGAATCGGCAGTTGGCCGGATTCAGCGCGCATCGAAAAGAAGTCGAGGCCGGCATTAATAAAACCATTTCTGAGACCGAGGCACTTCGCAAAAAGTACAAACGGGAATTCAGCAAGGCCATGGCCCAGGTAGCGGCCCGGGAAAAAGAACTCGAAGCGCTGGCCTCACAAAAAGAGGCCATTATCGCCTCGCTGACCAAAGAAGGCGAGAGCCGGTACAATGATATCGTCTCCAATGCCCGGGAAAAATTCGAAAACGAAAACGCCCGCATTGAACAGGCCCGACAGATCCGCGCAGCGCTGGAGGCCGAAAGCAAGGCCCGGATTCAGGAAATGACGGAGGCTTCCAAGGCCACTCGGCAGCGTGCGGCCGCCACCGTTTCTGAACTGGAAGCCAAGGCCCTCTCCATCCAGAGGGACACCGCCGCGCGGGCGGAGGAGCTCAGCGAGCAAATTCGTTCCGCCCAGATCAACACCCAATCCGAGGCCGACATCCTCCGGGCCTCACGCGAAGCCCTGCTCAAGGATTCGGCGGCCTATATCAAAGAACTTCGCGCCAAGGCCGATACAATCCAGGCCAACCTGGCCGATGAGGAGTATCAATTGAAGCTGGCCCAGGCCCAGTCCCTGAAAACCGAAACCGAGGCCAAAACCCAGGAGAAATCCGCTGCGGCCCCGACCCGTTTTGACAAGGCGATGGCGGAAATCGATCGCCTTCGTGCCCAGACCCGGCAGCACCAGGAAAGCGCTGTGGCCGGGTATGATTCAGGGATCGCCGAGGTACAGGCCCGGCTGGAAGACGAGCTGAATGAAGTCAAAAAGCTTCGCGTCAGCGCCGATCGTGCCGAGCAGGTGGCCCGCGCCGAGTTCGTCAAGGCCGAAGCCGAATCGCGCGTGGAGGCCGTTCGTCAAACAGCCCTTCATGCCGAAGCGGTAGCCGAGGCAAAGAAACTGGAAATCATTGCCGAAGCCGAAGCCGAAGCGGCCCGGATCAAACAGGAAGTGCTGGATGAAATCGCAATGAAAAAAGCCGCCGGCAAAGTGCAAATCGACAATTACACAGCGGCCAAACCGGCGCCCTCTGAAGACCTGCACAAGGTTCCGGAGACTCCGGAAGTGCAGCCTGTGGCCCCCCGCATTGAGCCCCAGCACATCGCCGAGTACCGCACACGCCTGGCGGAAGTCATGCGAACCCGCGCCAAGGCCGATGCGCACCAGCTCGTGGCCGAGGCGACCTTCGCAGAGGCCCAGACAAATCTGCTGGCCGTCAAGACCCAGTCAGACGCTATCGCTACGGAGCAGTTCGCGATTGCCGACGCCCTGGAGGCCCAGGCAAGCGCCCGCTTCGAAGAGATTGAAACCAAAATGCAGAAAGAAATGGACGTGGCCGAATCCACCTATCGCCAGCATGTTGCTCAGGCCGAGTCGTTCCGAAAGGAAAATGAGGCCGAGGCGCAGGATTATCGAAGCCAGGCCCTCGCCATGGAACAGATTACCCATGCCCGCGCCGAACAGCTTCTGGCGGAAGCCGAGGCGGTGACCAAGTGCGGTCAAAAAGAGATTGAAGAAATGGAAATCAAACTCTGGGCACTCCAGCAGCGAGGCGATGCGCAGTATGCTAAGCTCATGACCGAGGCCTCAAGCATTGCCGGTTCACAGGAAGCGCTGGCCCTGCAGCTTGATGCCCAAATTGCCGCGGCCGGCAAATCACTGGCCGCTGAGCTGGCCCGGATCGACAATTCCATCCAGTCCGCGGAGATTATTGCCAAGGCCGACTACCAGGAATCCCTGACCCAGGCCAATGTACTCCGGCAAAAAACGGAAGCGGAAATCAATCGAACCAACGCTCAGTTTACCATGGAGTACGCGGTTTCCAGGGCCCAGATCGATCGGGACAGGAACCTGGCGCTGAGCCAGATTAACCGCGGCGAAGCCGCCTGTGACCGGATCATTGCCGATGCCCTGGCCAGCAAAACCAGCGAAAACGCCAACCTGGATGCCCGGCACGCGGCCGCCCAGGCGGATATGAACATCATCCTGGCGGACAATACCGCCAAACGGGAAGCGGCCCAGTCCTACCTCGATGCCGTCAAGACCCGTTTCCTCGCACGCGTTGAGCAGGTCAAGGCCGAACGGGCCATCGACACGGCCGGAACGCAGTTTGCCATGGCCATCAAGCGGACCGATCTGGACAGTGCCCTCGGAGAAGCGATGGCCGCCCGGGAAAATTCCAACCGGAAGCTCGCCGAACTGCAGAAAAAACAAGAAGAACTGCAGAAGGCGTCTCTGGTAAACTGGTCGGCCAAGCTGGCTGTTGTCAAAAACGATGTGCTCGATTTTGAGCCGGTTCAAATGACAACGTCCTCGCCGCACCGGGATACCACCCCGTTGCTGAAGGCACAGTCTGCTCCGCTGACAGCCCCCGCAACCCAGACAGCCGGCACACTCGAGCCGCGCCGCTAAAGTCAATTGGAGTTAGGTATGTTTTTATACAGGACGGGCCTTCACGGCTCGTCCTGTTTTTTTTCATCCACTCAAACAAGCGGCCTGTCGCTGGTCTTACGGTTCGTCGTCTTCAATGATTTCGGTTTGGGTAAGGTATTCATCATCATCATTGGACTCATTCGTTTCCCGGTCGGACAGATCTTCGTATTGGGCCACTTCTTCGGGAAGCTGTTCACGCTTCATCTCTTCGTATTCGTCGAGCGTCATCGTTACCTCGCGGGCCTGGCTGCCTTTATACTCACCGAGAATGCCGGCGACGGCCATCATCTCGATAATCCGTGAGGCGCGGGCGTAGCCGATACTCAGGCGGCGCTGAAGCAGCGAAACGCTGCCGCGCTGGCTTTCGAGCACGATGCGGACCGCGTCATCAAACATATCATCCTGCTGGGCCGCCGAGACATCAACGCGATTCAATTGCATCAGCTCCGGGTGAAATTGCGGCTGGGCAACATCTTTAAGGAAGGTCACAATATTGCGAATCTCATCATCTTCAAGATACGCCCCCTGCGCACGGATCAGATCGCTGGTGCCGGGAATCAAAAAGAGCATATCGCCCTGTCCAAGCAGGGCCTCGGCGCCGTTCTGATCGAGGATGATGCGGCTGTCCATGCGGGCGGCGACACGAAAAGCAATCCGCGCGGGCATGTTGGCCTTAATCAGGCCGGTGACCACCGTGGCCTGCGGACGCTGCGTGGCCAAAACCAGGTGAATCCCTACGGCCCGGCTCTTTTGGGCAATCCGGACAATAAACGATTCCACTTCCTTGGCGCTGGTCATCATCAGGTCGGCCAGTTCATCAATAATAATGACGACATGCGGAAGCTTCTTGGGAATCTTGGCTTCCTCTTCCTGGGTGGAAGGGCCAAACCGCTCAATGAGCTCCTCCGGCGTCAGCTTATTGTACGAAGCGATGTTGCGAACCTTGGCCTCGGCCAGCAGTTCGTAGCGTTCATCCATTTTTTCCATGGCCCATTCGAGGATCTGCTCAGCCCGGCGCATCTCGGTCACGGTCGGGCACATCAGGTGCGGAATCGATTCAAAGGCGGCCATCTCAACCATCTTCGGATCGATCAGGATCAGTTTGACCTCGTCGGGACGGCGGGCCATCAGGATCGAGGTGATGATGCTGTTGATACAAACGCTCTTGCCGGAGCCGGTCGTGCCGGCGATCAGCAGGTGCGGCATCAGCCCGAGGTCCGAAACAAGGGCCTCGCCGGAAGACCCCTTACCCAGAAAAAGAGGAATCTGCATCTTGGAAACCTTGCTGCCGCCCTTGTTGATCAGGTCGCGGATGCGGACAATTTCACGCTGGCTGTTGGGCACTTCAATCCCGATCGTATTCTTGCCGGGAAGCGGGGCGACCACCCGGACCATGCCCGAGCCGAGAGCGCGGGCCATATCGTTAGCCAGGTTGGAGATCTGGTTGACCTTGACGCCGGGGGCAAGCTGAAGCTCGTACATGGTGATGGCCGGCCCGGGTTCGGCGTTGACGACCTCAGCGTTGATGCCGAATTCATCCAGCAGTTCTTCCAGAGCATGGGCCTTGTTTTCAACCATACGTTCCTGTACCGCCGTGAAGTTAGGTTCCGGCTCATGCAGCAGCTCCAGCGGAGGAAACTGGTAATCATCATAGGTGCGCGGAATATACGGCTCGGGTTTGGGGGCCGGCTTGGGCTTTTTCTTTTTCCGGGGCTCGGCTTCCGGCTCAGCGGTGGTTTGGGCCGCCGCTGAGGGCGGCTCAATTACAATAACCTCCTCCACAGACTGGTCATGCTTGGAGGACAATTTGTCCGGTTTGGATTCGGACTTAATGCGGGGCGTCTCCGATGCGGCCGCCGGACCAACCGGCGCCTGGCTTTGTGAATCGATCCGCCGCTGACGAAGGGCCTCCTGCAGTTTGGAGGTATTTGTCTTTTGTTTTTCATTCAGTCGCGTCCAGATGTCGGCCAGGGCCTGCGATTGTTTCTGCGCGGCGGTCCAGGCCGGGGCGGCCAGGCCGAAGACCTTCATTGTGGCGTGACCAATCCCCCGGATCAGTGCCAGCACAAAACTGTCGGCCAGCAGGATGAGTCCGACCAGCCACGTGCAGACCAGCACGATGGCCGTGCCGAGGACAGCCAGATGCTTTTTGAGAAAAATCCCCGCGGCAATGCCGAGGATGCCGCCGTTGCCGTCGGGCACGGACCCGGCCCGATAGAACAGAAAAGACCGTTCGGGCCAGAGCAGGTACCAGGTAGTCGAACCGGCCGCGACCAACAGAAGCAGGCCGATCAGGCGGAGGTTCAGTTGAGTGATCTTTTTTCCGGCCAGATGCACCAGCAGCAGAATGCCGATGCCCAATAGGGCGATCAGGGCTCCGGGACCGATGTATTTCATAATATAGAA
>JAHDQI010000080.1 GCA_018433925.1 Phycisphaerae bacterium
AGTGTGTCGGCGTGTTTGTCGAGGGCTTCTTTGTAGTACACGGAGACGCAGTGGCCGAAGAGAATGGGGTCGGAGACCTTCATCATGGTGGCTTTTAAATGGAGGGAGAGCAGGACGTCGTCTTGTTGGGCCGCCTCGATCTGCTCGGCATAGAAGCGGCGCAGGGCGGCGACATCCATGACGGCCGTGTCGATGACTTCACCTTCCTGTAACGGGAACTCCTCTTTGAGAGTCATTGTCCTGCCGGAGGCGTCGAGAAACTCTATTTTGACGCGGCAGGGCGCGGTGAGCGTGAGGGATTGTTCGCTGCCGTAGAAGTCTCCTTCGGTCATGTGGGCGACGCGTGTTTTGGAGCCGGAGGCGGGCCAGGGTTTTATCATTTTGTGCGGGTGCTTTTTGGCAAACCGCTTGACGGAGGCGGCGGCCCTGCGGTCGGAGTTGCCTTCGCGGAGGACGGGATTGACGGCCGAGCCGAGGACTTTGGAAAAGCGGTCACGAAGTTTTCTTTCGGCTTCGTTTTGGGGTTCTTCGGGATAATCCGGCAGCGCACAGCCCTGTTGGCGGAGTTCTCGGAGGGCCTGGCCGAGCTGGGGGATCGAGGCGCTGATGTTGGGCAGTTTGATGATGTTGGCCTGTGGGGTTTTGACCAGCTCGCCGAGTTGGGCAAGGGCATCTTCGACCGGTTTGTGATCCGGGAAGGCTTCGGGGAAATTGGCCAGGATGCGGCCGGCCAGGGAGATATCTTTGGTTTGCACGGCCAGGCCGCAGGTTTTGGCAAAGGCCCTGACCACGGGCAGGAGGGCATAGGTTGCCAGGGCCGGGGCTTCGTCTGTTTGTGTCCAGATCATCGTCGATTGTGTCATTTTTTTCTCTGTCGTCTTCTGCGTTGTTCGATTGTGTTTTGAAGCGGATGTCATTCGATACGGAGGCGATGGCCGCCTGCACGATGCCGCTTTGGCATCCTACCGCGGAGGATGAAAAAGTCAACAGATTTCGCGGGGCGTGCTGGGGCGTGCCGGATGGGTAAAATTGGGCCGCCGGTTGACAATCGAGGGGCAAGCCAGTGGCATGGCCGGTTACCAAACGGGATTCCGCGTTCGGAAAAAGCTTATAATTTGTTATCCTACAGAGGGTTACGAGACCACTTGAACGAGCCGTTTTATCGCAGCGTTGTTTCGGGGGCCGCCGCCGGCTGGAAGCCGTCGGCGATGCGGGTGCTGCTGCGCGGGCTTTCTGTGCCGTACGGCGGGATGATTCGTATGCGCAACCTGCTTTATGACGGCCGGGTATTGCCGTCTCATTCTGCGGAGACGGTGGTCGTCAGTATCGGCAACCTGACGACCGGGGGCACCGGGAAGACGCCGCTGGTGATCTGGCTGGCCAATGCGCTGACGCGAAAAGGGATTCGGTGCGCGATCCTGACGCGCGGGTATAAGACACGCGCCGGGTCTCTTTCAGACGAACCGGCCCTGCTGGCCAAGGCGTGTGAGGAGACGCCGGTGGTGGTCAATCCGGACCGGACGGCCGGGGCGCGGAAGGCCGCGGCGGTGCATCATGCGCAGGTTGTGATCCTGGATGACGGATTTCAGCATCGTCGCCTGCGGCGTGATATGGATATTGTGGCGATTGACGCGACGTGCCCGTTCGGGTACGGCCGCATGCTGCCGGCCGGCCTGCTTCGTGAGCCGGTTGGTTCCCTTCGGCGGGCGGACGCGGTGGTGATTACGCGGTTTGACCAGGCCGGCGAGGAACAGATCGCGCAGATTGAAACCCGGATTCATCAGATTCGTGCGGAGATGCCGGTGTACCGCGCGGTTCATCGGCATACGGAGGCGCGAACGTTTCACGGGCAGCGCAGCACGGCCGGGGACCTGAGGGGCAAGAAGGTTTTTGTGTTCTGCGGCATCGGCAACCCGTCGGCTTTTGTTCGCAGCGTTGAATCGCTGGGCTGCCGCGTCGCGGGGAAACAGGTTTTTGACGATCATCACGCGTACACACAGCAGGATTTGGAAACGATTTTGGGCCGGGCCGGCCAACTGGGGGCCGAGGTGGTTTTGACGACTGAAAAGGACTGGGTAAAGGCGGCTTTGCTGGCGGCGGAAAAAAGCGAAATTCCGCTGGTTTACCTGACCATGGAACTGGAATTTCTGACCTGTCCTGATACAATGACAGACAAGATCGAGCGACTGGTTCTCTCGAAGAGCGGGAAGGAATCCCCATGACATCGACAGAGCTTTTAAAAAAGGTGACAAACCTCGGCTCGCCGGCGGTGCTGCTGGCGGGCGATTTCATGCTGGACAGCTATCTCTACGGGGATGCGCTTCGGATCAGCCCGGAGGCGCCGGTGCAGGTGCTGAAGGTGATGGATCGTCAGTATTGCGCGGGCGGAGCGGCATCGGTGGCGGCCGATATCATTGCGCTGGGAGGCCGGTGTATTTGCGTGGGTGTGTCGGGAGAGGATGCGGAAGGCCGTCGTTTGCTGGGTCTGCTGGAGGAGATGGGGGCCGACTGCGGCGGCCTGCTGCGGCTGGCGGACCGGCCGACGATTCACAAGCAGCGTGTGATCGGACTGGCCCAGCATCGGCACCGGCAGCAGCTTTTGCGGATTGACGAGGAATGCACCAGCCCGCTGAGCGCGGCGCAGTATGACGGGCTTTTTGAGTTGTTTAAGGCGGGGCTTGAACAATGCGATATTGTGTGTTTGCAGGATTATAACAAGGGTGTTCTGGAGCCGGCCTTTTGCCGGCGGCTGATCGGCGCCGCCCGCGCGGCCGGCAGGAAGGTGCTGGTTGATCCGCCGCTGAATCATGACTATTCCAAATTCCGGGGGGCCTGGATGATTACGCCGAACCGGAAGGAGGCCTCGGAGGCGGTTGGGTTTTCGATTGAAACCATCGAGGAGGCGGGTCGCGCCGCGGAGATTCTTCGGGAAACGCTGGACCTGGGAGCGGTGGTCATTACCCTGGATAAGGAAGGGGCCTATCTGCGCACGGCGGAAACGGCGGAACATCTGCCGACGATTGCCCGGACGGTGTATGATGTGACGGGGGCCGGGGATATGATGTTGGCGATGCTGGCGGCGGCGACGGCGGCCGGCTGCGACGAGCGCACGGCCGTGCAGCTTGCCAATATCGCGGGGGGCATCGAAGTGGAGAAATTCGGCGTGGCTACGGTCCGTATCGATGAGATGGTCAATGAGATCATCTCTCGCAACAAAGGCAAAACGGGGAAGATTCGCGAGGAACTGCCGGTTCTTCTCGATGAGCTGAATTATCATCGTATGCAGAAAGAGAAAATCGTCTTTACCAACGGCTGTTTTGATGTGCTGCACCGGGGACATATTGAATACCTGCGATTTTGCCGGCAGCAGGGACAGGTGGTCGTGGTGGGGCTTAACAGCGACCGCTCCGTTCGGCAGATCAAGGGGCCGGAACGGCCGATCAACAACCAGCATGACCGGGCCTCCGTGCTGGCGGCGCTGGAATCGGTTGATTACATCGTTTTCTTTGACGAGCCGGATCCGCTGAAACTGATTGAGCAGGTTCGGCCGGATGTGCTGGTCAAAGGGGCGGACTGGGCCGAAAAAGGGGTTGTCGGCCGGGACTTTGTGGAATCGTACGGAGGCCGGGTGGAACTGGCCCCGCTGGTGGAGGGCAAAAGCTCGACGGATGTGATTAACAAGATGCGTCAAGGCAACTCTTAATCCGCAGGAAGGCAAGCGAAACGATGGCCAAAAAAGCGGTATTCATGGATCGGGATGACACGCTGATTGAAGACCCGGGATATATCAATCATCCCAACCAGGTGCGTCTGCTGCCGGGAGCGGCCGGGGCGCTGATTCAACTTAAAAAAATGGGATATCTGCTGATTGTGGCGACCAATCAATCGGGGGTGGCCCGCGGGATTGTTTCGGAGGAGACGCTGGAAAAGATTCATCATCGCCTGCAAAAGCTGCTGGCCGATGAGGGAGCTTACCTGGACGGGATTTATTCCTGTCCCTATCATCCGGACGGGGTGATCGGCAAATACCGTATGGAAAGCGATCTTCGCAAGCCGAATCCGGGGATGCTGCGGATGGCCGCGGCCGAGCATGAGATCGATCTTTCGCAGTCGTGGATGATCGGGGATTCGTACCGGGATATCAGCGCGGGCAAGGCGGCCGGGTGCCGGACGATTTTAATCGATTCGCCGATCAAGCGGCCGCTGCGCGGCCCTTCCGATCCGCAGCCGGACCGCAAGGCAGGCAGTCTGCGCGAGGCGGCCAATGTGATCCGGATGCTCTCTGAGCAGGAGCGGGAGGAGACGGAGGAGCCGAAAAAAAAGGAATTGACGGCCGTTTCTTATCCGCCCGCTGCGTTGCAGGAGGCGCCGCAAGCCGAAAAACCGGTTGTTTCGCAGCCCGATAAAGAACCTGAGCCAACGGAAGACCCGGAGCCCGCCGCGGCCGAGCCGAGACCGGCAGCGCCGCCGGCCGGTCCGAAGCCCATTTCTGAAGCAGACATTTCACCACAGGACTCGCCTCGTTTGGAGGCCAAACCGGATGCGTCGGAACATCCGCATCCGATCCTGCAGGAGATTCTGCACCTGCTGCGCAGCCGACATCGTCAGGATTTGTACGAAGATTTTTCGTTTTTCCGGCTGGTGGCCATGATTACGGAAATGCTTTCGCTGTTCTGCCTGATCGCCAGCATCTGGCTATGGTTTGATTCGGACCGCCCGATCAGCTCGGCCCAGATGATGGTCGGCTATGCGCTGGTGCTTCAGTTGGTGACAATCGCCTTGCTGCTGATCAAAAAGGACCGCTAATTTTCCGCCCTGATGAGGTTTGGACATGGCCGATAAAAAGATGCTGATCTGGCTTCCGTCTCCGATGGGCGATGCGATCCTGTCCGTTCCGGCCCTGCGTGCTTTTCGCAGGCATTTTTCCGATCATCGCATTCTTTTCTGGGGCTCGGCGGTGAATCGCGCGATTTTGTCGCCCAGTCCGTTCTGCGACGGGTGGATGGAGCCGCCGGGGGGGTATCTGAAAAGTATTTCTGTGCTGAAGGAGGCGCATCTGTCGGCCTGTATCCTGCTGAAAAATTCGTTTGGGTCTGCCCTGTCGGTCCGGCTGGCCGGGGTTGAGCGGCGGATCGGGTATGCCCGTGACGGGCGCTCTGTGCTGCTGACGGAAAAAATAGACCCGCTGAAAGACGGAGCAGGCCACTTTGTGCCGACTCCGGCGACGGAGTACTATCTCCGGATTGCCGAGTCACTCGGGGCTGACATCACGGACCGGACGACGGAACTTTCGTTTACGGAGGCGGACCGGGCTGCCCTTGCCGAGCCGCTGCCGGGCGTTTTTGACCGCCGCGGTCCGCTGGTGATCCTTGTTCCGGGGGGAGCCTTTGGACCGAGCAAATGCTGGCCCTCGGAGCGGTTTTCGAAGACGGCCGATGCGCTGATTGAAAAGCACAAGGCCACTGTCCTTGTGTCGGTGGCCCCCAATGAGCGGGAACAGCAGATCGCCGCCGAGATTGTGCGGCACGCCAGAGGCCCCCTGATCAACCTGGGGCAAACGCCTCTGGCTTTGGGACCGCTGAAGGCGCTGTTTGCGTGCGCGGACCTGGTTATTACCAACGACACCGGCCCGCGTCATATCGCCATCGCCCTGAAGCGGCGGGTTGTGACGCTCTTTGGGCCGAACAATCCGCAATGGACTCAGACGGATTACGCCGATGAAATCCGGATTGTCGGGACCGGTCCCTGTGTGCCGTGCGACAAGCCGGTGTGCAGACAGCCGCATCATTACTGTATGGAATCAATTACCGTCGAACAGGTGCTTGAGGCGGCGGAGGCCCAGTTGGCAAAGGGGCGGACATGAAGCCGGTTTTTGAAGAAATCGCGGCCGGTTTTTTTGTCGATTCGGCCTACAGGGAGCGGCTGGAGCAGATGGGACTGACGAGTATGGAGGCGGTGTTCGCATTCGAGGGCGGCGACCGTCTGCATAAAGCGAACCTGGCCGCTCACCGCAGCCGTGTTCGTTTTGAACTGCCGGGGGGGCCGGCGGCGTATCTGAAGCGCTATACGAATGTGCCGAAAAGGATTCAGCTTAACAACCGGCTTCGGCACGGCGGCCGGACGGCTATGTGCGACCTGGACCGGCGGCCGGGCGAAAAGCTGGCGGCGGCGGGCATCCGGACGCCGAAGGTGATTGCCTGGGGGGCTGAGTGGGACGGCTGGTTTGAACGGCGCAGTTTTATTCTGACGGAGGAAATTGCGGGCGGGGTTTCGCTTGAAAAACAACTGCCGGACTGCCTGCGGACTCTGCATCCGGCCAGGCAGGTTCAGGAACGAAGGGCCTTTCTGTATCGGCTTGCCGACTGGGTGGCGGCTGTTCATAAAACGGGCCTGTGCCATCGGGACCTGTATCTTTCGCATATTTTCATGACCGGCGAGGGCGAACTGGTTTTGATTGACCTGCATCGTGCCTTTTGTCCGCGGACAACGGCGGGCCGATACCGGCTCAAGGATCTTACTCAGCTTTATTATTCGGCCCCGGGACAGACGATCTCCCGCGCGGACCGCCTGCGTTTTTATCTTCGGTATGCCGGACAAAAAAAACTCACCGCCGCGGACCGGCGCCTGATCCGCAAGATCAAACAAAAGGCCTGGCGGATGGCCGACCACGACATCAAGCACGGACGGCCCGTGCCGTTTGCCGAATAAAACGAAAATCAAACGTATGAAAATCGCAATTGTGACAGAACGAGCCGACATCGCCCTCGGCGGGGCCGAGCGAAGCGTGCGTGATCTGTGCGGCCAGCTCAACCGCCTGGGCCATCAATCGGTCATCCTGGCTGCTGCCGGGGATCGCCAAACCGAGGGTCTGCACATTCTCTGCCCGGGGCAAAAAAGCAAACGAACCTCCCTCGAAACCCTTCAGGCGGCCCTGAAAAAACATCTGGAAACTCATTCTTACGACCTGATTCACAGCACCCTTCCGATCCGTCCGGCCGATGTCTATCAGCCGCGAGGCGGCAGCTATAAAGAAGCCATGCTGCAAAATGCCCGCAGCTATCCAACACGGGCGGGGCAATGGTTTAAGCGAACGTTTCATTTTCTCAATGCCCGCCGAACGGAGATGATCCGGGCCGAAGAGAAACTGATTCAAACCAATCCGCGGGTTACTGTCGCCGCTCTGTCTGAGTATGTCAAACGGCAGTTTGTTCAGCATTATGCCCTGCCTGAGGATCGGATCGCGGTGATTGCCAATGGGGTCCGGATTCCCGAACCGGTTGATCCGGACAGCCAACGCCGGCTTCGCGGGCAATTTCTGGCCGCCGCCGGACTGGAGAATTTTCCGCAGGCGCCGCTGTTTCTGTTTGCCGCTCACAATTTTCGCCTGAAAGGACTGCGGGAACTGATGTATGCCTTTCGTCAGGTGGATCTTGTGCAGGATCCGTATTCTGGGTTGATTATTGCCGGGGCCGGACCGCAGAGGAAATTCTCAAAACTTGCCTGTCAATTGGGCATTCGGAATTCTCTTCACTTTACAGGCAGGATGGAATCGATTTCCGAGGCCATTGCCGCCTGCGATGTCGTCGTCCTGCCGACCTGGTATGATCCGAGTTCACGTGTTATCCTGGAGGGCCTGGCGATGGGCAAACCGGTCATCACGACGGCCTTTAACGGGGCCGCGGAGTTCATCCGGTCCGGGCGGCACGGGATTGTCATCGCCCATCCCCGCAACATCACGGCGCTGGCAGAAGCCATGGCGTTTTATTGCCGATCCAAAAATCGGCAGCAAGCGCAGCAGGCCATCGCGGAAGATAACCTGCGGGAGAAAGTCTCGATCGCCCGGCATGCCGAACAATTAATTTCTCTTTACAAACGGCTTCTTTCGCAGAAGAATGGTACGGCATGAAATGGATGGTATTGATAATCGGGGCGTACCTGCTTGGCTCGGTGCCCTTTGGACTGCTGATCGCAAATGCGAAAGGGGTCAATCTGCGTCAGGTCGGTTCGGGTAATATCGGGGCCACGAATGTGCTGCGCGCCCTGGGCAAAAAATGGGGAGTCTTCTGTTTTGTGCTGGATGTGTTTAAAGGCTTTGTGCCGATGCTTTTGGTTCCGCTGCTGGGGTCGGGGGACGGAGAACCGACGGCCGGACACTTGATCGGCTGGATGGCGGTGGGGGCCGCGGCGATTGTGGGGCATATTTTTCCGATCTACCTACGGTTTCGGGGCGGTAAGGGGGTGGCCACGAGTCTGGGAGTGGTGCTGGGGCTTTGGCCGTATTTGACGCTGTGCGGGATTGCCGCGTTTTTGATCTGGCTGGCGGCGCTGAAGATATGGCGGTATGTTTCGCTGGCCTCGGTGCTGGCGGCCGGGGCGTTTCCCGTGATTCTGGCGGGCGGCATCCTCGCGGCGAAAAGCTGGACGTTTGGGAATCTCTGGCCGCTGTTTCTGGTGGCCGTGCCGATGCCGCTGCTGGTGATCTTTCGCCACCGTTCGAATCTTCAGCGGATTCGGACCGGATGCGAGTCAAAGATCGGGGAACATACCCAGTCCGTTCAGGCGTAGAGCTTGCGAACCTCTTGTGCAAGAACGGCGATGCCGGTTTCGACGGTTTTGGGGTCGGCGGCGTAGCTGATCCGCAGACATTGATCGCGGTGATCCCACGGCTCGGCCAGGCCCGGGTAGAAATAGTGGCCGGGCACGACGACTACCCCGCGCTGTTTGAGCCGCTGATAGACTTCTTCGCAGGAGACGGGCAGATTGCGCAGCCACAGCCACAGGAAGAAGGCCCCCTCCGGCTTGTGGACGGCAAAGGGAAGCCCGCGGAGATGTTCGGTCAGGCAGGCCAGGGCATGACGGCATTTTTCCTCGTAAAACGGCCGGATGATGTCGCGGCTGAGCTGCATGATGCGTCCGTTTTGGATCAGGTGGGTGCCGATGGCCGCGCCGATGCCGCTGGGCGAGAGGGTGATGACGGCGTTCATCTCGGCAATGGCACGGGTGATTTCCGGGCGGGCGATGAGGATGCCGATGCGGGCCGACGGCAGTCCGAGTTTGGATAAGCTCATGCAGACGATTGTGTTATCGCTGCGGCAGGGACGGGCCTCGGTAAAGAGGATGTTCGGAAACGGCAGGCCGTAGGCGTTGTCGAGGATGAGGGGGATCCCCTGCCGGCGTGCCCAGTCGTCCAGGCGGGCGATTTCCTCATCGGTCATGACGTTGGCGGTGGGGTTGGTCGGCCGGGAAACGCAGACGGCTCCGATGGTTTCGTCGATTTTGAGGGCCTCGAAATCAACGCGGTATTTGAAGAGGTGCTCCTCGAGGAACTCGATCTTCGGCTTGTAGGCGATGAAGAGATCCTCTTCGATGCCGAGGTCGGTGTAGCCGATGTATTCGGGGACCATCGGCAGGAGGATTTTCTTTTTCATGCCCCTTTCAAAGCGTCCGGCCAGCAGGTTGAACAGCATAAAAAAGCCCGTCTGGCTGCCGGTGGTCAGGGCGACGTTTTCCGGTTCGATGTCCCAGCCGAGCTGCTGATTCATCAGGCCGCAGATGGCCTCGATCAGCTCGGTGTTTCCTCGCGGCGGATCGTACTGGCCGAGGACTTTTTCGAGAGCTCCCGGTTGCGTGAGGATTTCCTGGGTGGCCGCATGGCAGGCCTGTTCGACGGCCGGGATGCGGGCCGGGTTGCCTCCGCCGAGCATGAAGACGGATTGTCCTTCGACGCCGTCGGCCAGGTCTTTCATCAACTGACCGATGCCGGAGCGGCAGGCCATTTTTTGGCCGAATTTTGAAAAGTGAATGGGGTTCAGATCCATGAGGCGGATTTTATACGGATCCGGTTCGATTTGCGAGAGAAAAACAGACCGCCGGCATGCGCCCATGAGGCGGCCGGCGGGGCCGGCTGTTGTTTGAGCCGGACCCCCGACCGGGCCTTTTGAAAGCAGATGCTTAATTTAAAAAGCTTTTGGCCACATCCACGGCGGAGGCCGCGTCCGCGGCATAGCCGTCGGCGCCGATTTTTTCGGCGTATTGGCGGGTGACCGGCGCCCCGCCGATCATGATCCTGCAGTCCAGTTGCGCCTCTCGGATGGCCGTAACGGTCTTATCCATGGCGGGCATGGTCGTGGTCAGGAGGGCGCTGAGGCCGACGATTTTGTAGCCGCCGGCTTTGATCTTGTCAACAAAGACATCCGGGGCCACATCGACGCCGATGTCCTCGACCCGGAAGCCGGCGCCCTTGAGCATCATAACCACGAGGTTTTTGCCGATATCATGCAGGTCGCCCTGAACGGTACCGACGAGGGCCGTGCCGAGGGGCTGGACGCCGGCGGCGGCCAGTTGGGGTTCGAGGATTTCCATCGCCATCTTCATAGCCCGCGCTGAGATCAGGACCTCGGGGATGTAGACCTCGTTGGCCTTGAAGCGAACCCCCACGACTCCCATACCCGCAATCAATCCCTCTTC
This sequence comes from Phycisphaerae bacterium, assembly GCA_018433925.1. Lineage (GTDB taxonomy): Bacteria > Planctomycetota > Phycisphaerae > Sedimentisphaerales > Anaerohalosphaeraceae > JAHDQI01. Next base: position 10,468 of record JAHDQI010000080.1, read on the forward strand.
CAGTACCTGCCTGGGTCCGATGCCCTCATCGAGGGCTTCCTGGGTCAATCGGACCGACTCGGCCTGGTTTCCTTTGATGACCGCCTCCGCTAACGCCTGTAAATCCGCCATGTTTTTTTCCTCTTTTCTGTGACTTTGGTTCTGATTGATTGTGATTGGGAAACGATTACCGAAACTCCCTGGCCGTTTCCATGAAGGTCTGCATATTTTCAAGCGGCACGCCCGGCGGTAAATCGCAGCCCGTGCTGAGCAGAAAGTTCGGGAACGGCCGCATCTGTTCGAGCAGCTTGCTGCATGCCCTTCTGACATCGTCCGGGG
>JAHDQI010000250.1 GCA_018433925.1 Phycisphaerae bacterium
CCCAGCTCGATTTCACTCACAGTACACAGGGATCGGATCAGATTCAGGTTCGCCTGAAGCACCGCGGCGCTTTCCCCGGAAACACGAACCGAAACCGCCAGCTCACGGGAAGGAGTCACCGCGTACTGATTGCGAATCTCCCGGATGGACCGAATCACATTTTGGATTTTCTCGATTGACTGCTCAACCTCTTCGTCCACCAGCGATTCGACCGCGACCGGCCAGCCGGAAGCCATCACGGAAGCCGACTCGCCCGCATCGGCAATCCCCTGGAGGGCGCGCCTGGGAGCAATCTCGTTCAATGCCTGAAAAATGCCTTCGGTAATAAACGGCACAAACGGATGCATCAACCGAATCGTCTGGTCCAGCACAAATGCCAGTACATTCTGAGCAATGGGCCGGGCCTGCGGGTCGCTCATCCGCGGCTTGATCCATTCGAGGTACCAGTCGCACAGATCATTCCAGAAAAACCGGTACAGCGTATTGACCGGCTCGTTAAACTTGAACTGCTCCAGTTGCCCGTCCACTTCCTGAATCGTCCGCATCAGCCGAGACAGAATCCACCGATCTGTCGGTTCCAGTTGGCTCGCATCGAACGCCTCCGGGTCCAGCCCCTCCAGATTCATCATCGCGAAGCGGGAGGCATTCCACAGCTTGTTGCAGAAATTGCGGCCGATATCAAACTTGGGCGAGCTGTTGACCTTTCGCCCGTCCGGCAGTTCCAGTTGGCTGACCGGCATGCGCACATCCTGGGTCTCCGTCGTCATCTGGGCCAGCGTAAACCGCATCGCGTCCGCCCCGTGACTGTCAATCGCCACCAGCGGATCGATCCCGTTGCCCAAACTCTTGCTCATCTTCCGCCCCTGCCCGTCCTGGATCATCGCGTGAATATACACATCACGGAACGGGATATCCCCCGCGCAGTATTGCCCCATCATCACCATCCGCGAGACCCACAGCGTAATAATCTCCCGCGCTGTACAAAGCACCTGCGTCGGATAAAAAGTCTTCAGTTCCGCCGTCTCCTCCGGCCACCCCAGCGTACTGAACGGCCACAGCGCCGAACTGAACCACGTATCCAGCACATCCTCATCCTGCCGCCAGCCCTCCGAGGCCATCGCTTGTTCAAGTTCTTCAAACCCGGGCCGGACACAGGCGTATGTCACCGCGCCCTCTTCGGTTTCCGAGATCACCGAAAAAGTACCATGCTCACAGCGGTTTTCATGCCGACCTTCCTTCGACCATACCGGAATCCGATGACCCCACCACAACTGTCGGCTGATCGGCCAGTCCCGCAAATTCTCCAGCCATGTCTGGTAGGTCTTGGCATACCGGTCGGGAACAAATCGTAAGCGGCCGTCCAGCAGCGGCTTCAGCGCCAGGCCTGCCAGTGAGTTTACCGGCACATCCGTTCCCTCAATCAGGCCGGAGCCGAATGGACCGGCCAAATGTTCAATCGGCTTTTTCACCGCAATATACCACTGGTCCGACAAATACGGCTCAATCGGCACATGACTGCGATAGCTGTGCCCCACCTCATGCGTATAATCCCGCACATCGGCCAGCAGCTTTTCCTGCCGGAACCATTCCACAATCGCCTCCCGCGCCTCAAACCGATCCATCCCGATCAGGTTCTCCACGTCCGGATTCTGAATCGCCTCCCAGTCCGTCCAGCCGTATTTATCGCTGATGGACCCGTCCGGAGCCATCACGTTAATCACCGGCAAATCATGCCGCTGCCCGATCTGCCAGTCATCCGGATCGTGCGCGGGCGTAACCTTCAAAAAGCCCGTCGAAAACTTCGCCTTCTCATCCCCGCTGTCCGCATCCGGCAGCACCACATGCTCATCGGCCACAATCGGGATCAGCCGCCCCACAATCGGCAGCCGCACCATTTTCCCCACCAGCGCCGCCGCCCGCGGATCGGCCGGGTTCATCGCCACCGCCGTATCCCCCAGCATCGTCTCCGGCCGCGTCGTCGCCACCGTCACATACTCAATCTTTCTGCCCTCACACGCCGCCGGCTCTTCCAGCGGATACCGCAGATACCAGAAGTGCCCCTGCACGCGTTCATGCTCAACCTCATCATCAGCCAGTACCGTTTGCGTCGCCGGGTCCCAGTTGACCAGCCGCTTGCCCCGGAAAATCAGCCCGTCTTTGAACAGGTTAAAAAAGTTCGCCCGCACGGCCCTCGCACAGACTTCATCCATCGTAAACCGAGTCCGCTCCCAGTCGCACGAGCACCCCATGCTCTCCAGTTGCCCCAAAATGCACGCCTCGTATTCATCCTTCCATGCCTGCACATGCGCCACAAACTCATCCCGCTGAAAATCCGTCCGGCGCTTGCCCTGCTCAGACAGCAGCCGCTTTTCCACCACCGTCTGCGTCGCAATCCCCGCGTGATCCGTCCCCGGCATCCACAAAGTATTGTACCCCTGCATCCGGCGCCGGCGAATCAGGATATCCTGCAGCGTATTGTTCAGGGCATGCCCCAGGTGCAGGGCCGCCGTCACATTCGGCGGCGGAATCACAATCGTATAAGACCCCTTCGAAGAGGCCGTCTCCGCCCGGGCATGACAGTATCCCCCCTCCTGCCAGAGCTGTCGGGCACGGGCCTCTACGGCCTTCGGATCGTAAATCTTCGATATTTCCTCACTCATTCAGATCCCCTGTCAAACTCAACGCCGCGGCGGATAACAAAAACGTCCCGGCCGTATATATCGCAGGTCCGGGACGTTCTATTGTACACTGATTGTAGGCCTTGTAAAGTCCGCTTTCAGCGGCCCTTCCCTTTTCTCACTCCCGCCGGCCAACCGCGCCGCGGGGTTCAAAAAAGGAAATCCGAAAAACGCCTAATCCAGTTTCAGGGTCATCAAAAACTCCGCGTTCGTGCGGCACTTGGCCAGCCGCGTCTTCAGCAGCTCGATCGACTCGACCATATTCATCTCACTGAGCACCTTCCGCAGGCGATAAACCAGCTCCAGCTCACGCGGGTCCAGCAGCAGTTCTTCACGCCGCGTTCCGCTCTTGCTGATGTCAATGGACGGGAACGTCCGGCGTTCAATCAGCTTGCGGTCCAGGTGCAGTTCCATATTGCCCGTGGCCTTGAATTCCTCAAAAATCACCTCGTCCATCTTCGAGCCCGTATCGATCAGGGCCGTGGCGATGATCGTCAGCGAACCGCCGTGTTCGATGTTCCGGGCGGCCCCGAAAAACCGCTTCGGCATCTGCATGGCATTGGCGTCCACACCGCCGGTCAGAATCTTTCCCGAATGCGGCATCTCGGTGTTATACGCACGGGCCAGTCGGGTAATCGAATCCAGCAGAATCACCACATCCTCCCCGTATTCGACCTGCCGCTTGGCCTTCTCGATCACCATCTCGGCCACCTGGCAGTGCCGCGAGGACGGCTCGTCAAACGTCGAGCTGATAACCTCTACATCCTTGGCCACCTTCCGCTGCATGTCAGTCACTTCTTCCGGACGCTCATCAATCAGCAGCACAATCATCCGAACCTCCGGATGGTTCGAACTGACCGCGTTAGCCAGCTTCTGAAGAAGGACCGTCTTGCCCGTTCGCGGCGGGGCCACCAGCAGACCGCGCTGGCCCTTGCCGATCGGCGTAATCAAATCCATAATCCGCGTGCTCATCTCATCCTGGCTGGTCTCCAGAACCAGCCGTTCTTCGGCATGCAGCGGAGTCAGGTCACGGAACACCACCTTCTCAGCCAGCTTGTCCGGCTCCTGGTAGTTGATCGCCTCCACGCGAAGCAGCGCAAAATATTTCTCGCTTTCCTTCGGCGGGCGAATCTGCCCGGACACAATGTTGCCGCTGCGGAGACCAAACCGGCGAATCTGAGAAGGCGAAACATATACATCATCCGGAGAAGCCAGGTAGTTATACCGGGGACTTCGCAGAAAACCAAACCCGTCCGGAAGAATTTCAAGCACCCCTTCCCCGAACATCAGGCCGTTCTGCTGAATCCGCTGTTTCAGAATCTTGAAAATCAGCTCCTGCTTGGTCAGCCCCATGTAATCGGTGATATTTTCCTTTTTGGCGATTTTATGGAGCTCCCCGGCGTCCAGGTTCTGCAGATCGGTGATATGCAGGTTGCCTTTTTTAATGCGCTCATATTTTTCATGGACGGATTCGTTCTCCGCGGGCTCAGAGGCCGCAGCGTCCTGCCCCTCCGGATGGACTTCGGCCACGGCCGTAGCGGTCTCCGCCGTCGCCTCCGAGGCCTCAACAGCATCCCCGTTTTCCGCCGGATTCTCTACGGCTTCTGTCTTCTTCTTGCGCCCTCTTTTTTTCTCCGTTTTTTTAGCTGCTGCCTTTGCCATTAGATCTCCTTATGGAAGAACTTTTGATATGTGTGGTTTGATTGGAACTGATTATTCTGTTTTCTGTATTAATCTGAAGCAGTCATTCAACACCGAATCGACGCCCGATACAAACAAGTATCCAGGCAGACGACCGAATTTCAACTCCCCATGTCTTGTTTCTCTTTCACCGTGTAAACCGGACTGAATTAACCCGCTCTCTCGCTCGGGGACCCAAAAAACACCTCCGCTTTTCCTGAATTCACCAAAATATTAGGTGAGCTCCCGCTGCCGTGAAAAAGATTGCCGACTCCTAACATAGACAACTACCGGCGACCTCGTATGGCAGAAAAGACTGCTTCGACTTGTTTTGCCAATTCTGATTCGTCTGAATTGTTATCGAGAATATAATGAGCCATTTCTTTCTTTTTGTCCAGAGAAATTTGAAAATTTTCTCGTTTTTTTTGCTCTTCTGTATCCGGCACCCCTTTTTTCTGCATCCGTTCGGCCCGTTTTTCCTCACGGCAATCAATAAAAACAAGGACATCACACCGCTTTTCCCAGCCGGTTTCCATCAACAGGGGAACATCCAGTACAATCGCCGGCATCGCCGGATCCCGGCCGAATCGCTCGATCATCGCTTCGCAGCGGGCCAGCACCGGCGGATGCACAATCCGGTTCAGCGCATCGCGCTTTTCCCGGCAGGAAAAAACCAGCCCCGCCAGTTTGGATCGATCAATCCACCCGGCCGGGGTCCGTATTTCGTCTCCGAAAAGAGTGGTAATTTCCCCGATCACCTCCGGCTGATCGAGGATCTCGTGAGCGATTTGATCGGCCGAAATGACCCCGCAGCCCAGCCGCGAAAAACAAGCCGCCGCCGTGCTTTTGCCTGCGCCGATACCGCCCAGGATGCCAATGAGTACAGGTGGGTTCATCACGCGGAGAATCTACCGCCCCCCGCCGCAGATGTCAAGGCCGACTTTCCCCGCCTCCGGATCGCGGCCGGCCCCATGCCCTTCGTCCCCGTGAGGAACGAAAAAGAACGGAGCATTGGATTAAATGATGATGCTCCGGCTGTGCTGCTTGCGTAGGGCTTTCTGCAGACTTTTGAGAACATACTTCTCAACCACCGTTTCCCAGCCCATGTGCCGGGCCAGGTCATACCCGCTTTGCAGCAGGCAGTGAACCTCCTCGTCATTTTTAGGAAGCCGCGCGCATATTTCGAGCGCTGTTTTTTCGCTGATTTTATGCTCAATCGCGTCCCGATACTCTCGGTCAATCTGCAGCATTTCCTCAAGGGCCATCCCCCCCTGGCCGTTCAGGTTTGTATAATCAACCTCAATCACGTTCGGGACAGGCCGCCCCCCCGAAATGTCCCGTACAAAACCGGCGCAGCCGCAGACATTCGTCACCACGCAAAGTCCCCCGAAACAAAGCGGCTCAAGTTGGGCAATCCCAAACGGCTCGTAAATGCTCTGGCCGAATTCAACATCCGAGCCCTTGCGAATGTCCATAAAATCCATGTCATAGGGCATCCGGTGGCCGCAGCACTGACGGGTAAACCCGAACTGGTTGATAAAGATCGCCTTGATATTCCGGGTCTTCAGGTTAAATTCCTGAACCCCCGCGTAGTAAGCGGCCTCCCCGCCCGACAAATCCGGCATCCCTTCCCGATGCGCCGCCGGCCAGTGGTAATCCGCTTCCATACTATAAATGTCCCGATCCCGACGCTTGTGCGTTTCCGTGCTCAGCACCAGGAGCACCGCCGTCCGGTTCTGGGCGATAAATTCGCGGTCCAGGTGTTCCAGCACGCGAAGATCACGCCACAGCCCCTTGCTGATAACCAGCCGCGTCACATGCGTAAACACAAAGTCCGGCTTCCAGCCGATCAGGTTTTTACAATACTGGCGAAGCCGATCACGCGATTCATACTTTTCCGCCAGCCCGATCTCGTACGCCGGAATCCCGTTATAGGTCAGATCAATATCGGCAATGTTAAATTCCGGAGCCAGAAACCGAAGCTCATCCACCACGCAGTTGCCCACCGCCAGGATGTTGTCGCAGTGACGGGCCGCGTCCACCAGGGCATACTTGAAAAAGTGGCTCTGGTCACCGAAGACGTCATTGACATACAAATCCTGCTCGTGCGCCTTCCGAAGCACATTGTAAAACATCGTATCGTGCCCGCCGTGCCCCTCCACAATCCGCCGCATCGGCGCCACTTCATGGGCGTAAAACACCGTCTTAAAATCAAACGGATCCAGAATCCCCGCCAGCGCCGTCGGCATCCCCATGAACTCATGCGAAACCAAAATCGTCGGAATCTCACGTTCCGCCGCGCCAATAACCCGAAGCGACTCGATCGCCGGAACAGCCAGCCGAATATACTGTTCGTATTCCCACAGGTTTTCGTATAAATTGCTCCGGATCCCGAACTCCCGGAACAGCGCCGCCTTGAACTCATTGATCGGCTTCTGATCCATCCGGGTAATATCAATCAAGAGAATCTCCGGCGTGCTTTTGATTTTCGTCATCGGGTCCAGGAACGTTCGCCGGCCGTACACAAGGCCCACGTTGAACTGCTCCTCGATCCGCTGAAAACCCGAGGCGTAGCTGCTTCGAACGCGCCCGTCCAGCGAGGAATAAAGCACCTCACCGCCCGGACCAAGACGCGAATCTGCCCCGCCTTCAGTCGAAAACAGCGGGCTGATCAGGATCGTACGCCCCGTGGCGTTCAGATAGGAATGGCTCGTAAAAAGACCGTCCAGAACGGCTCCGATACCGCCGATCTTGCCGGTGGCTTCATGGGTGATATGAACTACCGTAGGTCGCTGATTCATTTGGTTACCTCGTTATTGCCTCAATTCATCTCATCGGATCCGTCCGGTTGTCTTTCGCCGGTAAAATATACCATATAATTCCGGTCCCGATGAATCCGCTTCCGCTTTTTTTCGATAAAAACACCCCGGATAAAACCCTCTTCCTGAAGGCATGTTTTCATAAGAGCTATTATCGGATGTCTGAACAAAAGTTTTTAGAAAAATCCTGCGAAAATAGCCGATAATCAACCCCCTAAATCGAGACATTTACCGCCGCAACGCCAGAATCTCCTGAAACTGGCTGCAGAAGTCTTTTCGCCCGCAGGCGATACAGCAATCCCCCCGCCAGACGCGGTCAAATTGTCCCATCATCGCCTCCAGCAAAGCCCCGTCAGAAACAAGAAAACCCGACTCAAAATTTCTTCGATTTTCGGACTTGGCCCCCATCCCCGCCCCCGTCAGATTGGCACTGCCGCAATACCCGAAACGCCCGTCCACAATCACCATCTTAAAATGAACCCGAGGACAAAGCATCCGCTCCGTCCCTTCGATCAAAATCGGATACCGGTCAAAATCCTGCTGAAAACGCGTGCCCGGTTCCTTAGCATGAAGCAGCCGAATCGAAACGTTCCGCCTCGCCAGGTCGGCAAGAACCTTCAAAAACGGAACCATCCGCTTTCCCGCATGGACATGCAGATCCTTCATATCGCTGGTGCCCAGCCAAAGAAACGACTCGGCCTTCGGCACCTTGTCCTGAAGAACCTTCTCGTAAACGGCCCTATCCGAAACAAATTCAATCTTCCCGCTGGCCAATTTCCTCTCCCGCGCTCACAAAAGCGGCCGGCAAATAATCGATCAAATCCGTTGCCGTCATGCTGATCTGTCCCTTTTCCTCCGCGGCCAGATCCCCCGCCTTCCCGTGCACATACACCGCCAGCACGGCAGCGTCAAAATCGCTCATCCCCTGCCCGGCCAGCGCCGTAATCATCCCGCTGAGCACATCCCCCGACCCCGCCGTAGCCATCCCCGGGTTGCCCGTCGTATTCACATACACCTGCCCGCCCGCCTCGGCAACCACGCTGCCCGCACCCTTTAATACGACCACCCCGCCGATCCGTTCAGCCAGCGATGCGGCCTGCGCCTCTCGCGAATCCGCCATCGCCTCCCGCGTCAGACCCCGCCACAGCCGCCCGAACTCGCCCGGATGCGGCGTCAGGACTACCGAGGCCTTCTTCAAAGAAACCCAGTTCCCGCTCCCGGCCAGCACATTCAGACCGTCGGCGTCAATCATCAGCCGAAGACCCGCACAGCCAATCAACGCAAGCAGCGCCTCCCGGACCCCCGGTCCCGTTCCGGCCCCCGGCCCAAAACACACCACATCATGCTCCTCGGCCGCACGCATCAGCAAGGCCGCCGAGGAAGCCGCCATCCGACCCTCGCCATCCTCCGGCAGAGCCAGCGTCGTATAACACGGCTCCAGACTCGCCACAATCGGCAATATCGATTGCGGTACCGCCGCCCGAACCAGCCCTGATCCGCTCCGCAGAGCCGCCCGTCCCGCCAGCGACGGAGCCCCGCTCATCCCCGCCGAGCCCCCGATAATCAGCGCCCTGCCGAACGTCCCCTTGTGACTGTCTCGCCGGCGGACACCCGGCAGCACAATCTTACGCTTCTGTTTCATCCGTTTCGCCTCGCCCCGCACACAGGTTTCGATGAATCTGGCACGCCCCGTAAGCGGCCCCGAATCCATTATCAATATTTACCACCATCACCCCCGCCGCACAACTGTTCAGCATCGTCAGCAGCGCCGAGAGCCCCTCAAAACTCGCCCCATACCCCACGCTCGTCGGCACGGCCACCACCGGGCAATCCACCAGCCCCCCCACCACACTGGCCAGCGCCCCCTCCATCCCCGCCACCACAATCACCACATCGGCCTGCTGCAATTCCGGCACACACGCCAGCACCCGATGAAGACCGGCCACCCCCACATCCGAAAACAGCCGAACCCGGCTGCCCAGCATCTCCGCCGTCACCCGCGCCTCCGCCGCCACCGGCAGATCCGCCGTCCCCGCCGTCACAATCGCGATATACCCGCGCCGAGTACAAATCGGCTGCTGACGAAACGCAAGGATGCGGGCCTCCCGCTCATACACAAGATCCGCCGACCGGATCGCCTCTCGAACAGAGGCATACACCGCCTCGTCGGCCCGGGTCGCCAGCACGTTATGGCCGGTTTCAGCCAGCCGCAAAAAAATCTCCCGAACCTGCTCCGGACTCTTCGAAAGACAAAAAATCACCTCCGGATACCCGCACCGAATCGAACGATGATGATCGATCCGCGCAAAACCGATGTCCTCAAAAGGCAGATGCCGAAGCGTCTCAACGGCCTGCTCAACCCCGATCCGCCCGGCCTGCACATCCTCCAGCAGTTGTTCAATTCGCTTTCGATCCATTCCATCAGTCCAGCGAGGCCTTCGGTTCAAGACTCAGGTCCGCAAACAGCCCCGCCCGATATTTCGGATACGCCAGCGAGGCCGTCATCGCCGCGTTATCCGTACATAGCGGACGGGCAGCCACACAAAAAGCAAGCCCCCTCTGCCGGCAAAAGTCCCCCATCGCTTCCCGCAGCGCCCCGTTGGCGGCCACCCCGCCCCCCAGCAAGACCGTTTGGGCCCCAACCTGCACCGCTGCGCGCCGCGTCTTTTCCACCAGCACATCAATCACCGCCGCCTGAAACGAAGCCGCGATATCCGCGATCTCCTGACGGCTCATCTCCCCGACCCGATTGGCCCCCTTCATGTCCTGCCCGCGGCAATAATACAGCACGGCCGTTTTCAGCCCGCTGAAGGAAAAATCAAGCGACCCCTTCTCCAGCAGAGAACGGGGAAAATCCACCGCCTTGGCGTTCCCTTCCCGGGCCGTCTTTTCAATCCACGGCCCCCCCGGATACGGCAGGCCCAGAATCGTCGCCACCTTGTCAAACGCCTCCCCCGCCGCGTCATCGATCGTACTGCCAAGCAAACGAAGATCCAGCGCCGATTCAGCATCATATAAAAGCGTATGTCCCCCGGAAACAATCAGGGCAACCGCCGGCAGGGCAACCGAATCCTGATCTAAAATCGCAGACTGCAAATGAGCATGTACATGATTGACCGCGATCAGCGGCTTGCCCCACGCCCACGCCAGCGTCTTGGCCGCCGTCACCCCCACCATCAGCGCAATCGTCAGCCCCGGCTGATTGGCCACCGCCACCGCCGAGATCGCCTCCGACGATACCTGAGCCCTCTCCAGCGCCTCACCCACAACGGGCAAAATCCTTTCCACGTGAGCGCGGGAGGCGATTTCAGGAACAACCCCGCCAAACCGCTCATGAAGAGCCGTCTGCGAAGCCACCACGGACGACAAAATCGCCGACCCGTCGGCCACAACCGCCGCCGCCGTCTCATCGCAACTGGTTTCAATACCGAGAATTACAGTTCGTTCATC
>JAHDQI010000195.1 GCA_018433925.1 Phycisphaerae bacterium
CATAACTCAAATCCTGAATGTTTGGATCCAGGCCTATCGGCTGGCTGATTGTAACATAAGACTCGGGATCCCGGAATCGAATCGCCGAAACACCATCATACACATGGCCGGGAAGGATATTGGGAATTACTGAGAATACACCGTCGTAACCATTGCCTGTCACATCGGTTGCAAAATTCGGATCCGCTGACACATCATCAAAATTCCAATGGGCCAGCAATTGACTATAGGAAGTGTCATATACATAAATTTGAACCGTATCTTCGGCCGTCGCACCCTGGCTGTTTTCCGCTGTTAATTTCAAATCGTATACACCCTGCATATCAAATGTAACATTTGGATCTTCAATAGTCGGATCGGAGAAAACAACCGTACCAGGTCCACTCTCCTGGGTCCATAGGGCCGAAATATACTCCTTATAAATCGTGGCATTCAGCGGAAGGATTTCATTCACAGGAATAATCATATCCGCCCCAGCATCCACTATAATCGGCCGCTCATCTTGATACAGTGTCGCAATCTCATCTTCGCCGAGGGCATAGTTGTAAAGCTTGATATCATCCAAAGCGCCATTAAACTGTCTGCTGTGATCCGTATTGTTGGCGATAACCGTGCCTGCCCCAGTAAAACTGTAATAGTAAATGGGAGCCGTGTGGGTAGTAACTTGTTGACCATCCATATAGATCGCGGATTGATTATTCACCGGATCATAAACCCCCACAAACTGGTGCCACTGATTGTCATTATAGATCGCAGCGCTGTAGATCGCAGCGCCGGGAATCAGCAACCGCGCCCGACCGTCCTGCATGAAATTCAGTTCCAGGTTATACTTGTCGATCTGTAAGGCACGCGTATAATCCCACGGCACACCGGCTAAAGGCAACTTAAACCAAACGGAAAACGTCGTGCCGTAGGACAAATCCTGAACCTCCGGATCCGGAGCCGTCGTATTAGGCTCTGCCCCCGGCTGCTTGACCGTCCAGTAGGCCCCGTTGGGCGAAGCCAGATCCACCGCGCCTATACTGCCGTCGATATAACCGGGAATAGCTATCACGCTGCTCTGTGAACAAAGAGTATCATATCCATGACCGGTCATATCCAGGATATTCGGATCTTCGCCAGCCGCATCAAAATCCCAGTGCGCCAGCAGTTGGTTGTAGGCCGTGTCATAGACATGAATATTCACTGTATCCGTGGCACTCGTACTTCCGTAAAAAGCCTCTACCTGAAGATTGTAAATACCCTGCTGGTCAAATACCGCTGTGGGATTCAGGACTGTCTCATCCGAGAAATACACAGTACTCGGACCACTCAGCTGGGTCCACTGGAACGTCTCAAATTCAGGCGATGCAGAAGCTTCCATATCATAGGATTCGTTGGCGGGGGCGAATCGATCCCCTCCGGCATCCACAAACAGCGGAAGATCCCCATAATATAGGTCCTCAATCTCGCCTTGACTCAAAGCATAGTTATACACCCGGATGTCATCCAGATCCCCGTTAAACTGACGATTATAATCCTTGTTGTTGGCCACAAAGCAATAAGCCCCATTAAACCGATAGGAGCCGACCAAGGCATCGTGAGTCCTGACCACCTGGCCATCCACATAGACCGCCGAGTAATTCTGGGTGGGATCATAAACTCCGACAAACTGGTGCCATCGATCATCATTATAGCCGTCTATGCTGTACACAGCAGCGTTAGGCTTGATGAACCGCACCCGGCCGTCTCTCATGAACGTCAGTTCCAACTGCCGATTATTTTCATTATTAATCTGAAGGCTCAGAGCTCGGGAATAATCCATCGTTACTCCGGTAGCCGGCAGCTTGAACCAAACAACAATCGTACCGCCGTTGTCCAGTTTCATATCATTGGGGTCCGGCAGTGTCGGCTGGGCAACGGCCCAGTATGCATACGGATCTCGCGTGCGAACCGCGGCGGCACTGCTCGCGATATATCCCGGCTGCACATTCACCGAACTCTGGGAGCAGGTCAGGTCATACCCGTTACCCGTGACATCCTGCACGTGAGGACTGGTAGCGGCGGTATCA
>JAHDQI010000193.1 GCA_018433925.1 Phycisphaerae bacterium
TCTCACAATGGGCACAAAACAAATCTTATTTTATCGACCCTCAAACTCACGCCTTTCAACATGATATTGAATACTTGCAATCAAATTCCGAAAAAAGTAGAGGCGAAATTAAGCGTTCCGTACAGAAACTACTTGAACAATACGGCGAACCTGTAAAAAGCAAAATCGAAGATGAAACAAGTATTTTGCCTGAGGATTTCGAAGATTCAACAATAAGAAAGCAATTTTGCAAACGTGTAATTGAATTTCAACAGAAAGTGATTTCAGCAGAGGCAGAAACTTCTGATGCAGCACCTTATTATCAATTTCTACAGGAAGAGGGAATTGTTGACCTTAAGAAGGTATTCGGTCCCAACTGTATAATCGCCCCATATTATTTTATGGAAAGCCATACCCTTGAAAACTGGCTGCCGATTAACATACTGTGTGCCAAGGACAGCATGGAAATCACAAAACAAAAGAAAGTGCCTCTTGGAATTCAAATGGTTATGTCAAAAGAGGTATTGTTTGAAGATGCGAAAAGAAAAAAAATAATTGAAGAATATTCTTCCCTGAAACCGGATTTATTTCTGATCTGGATCGATTCATTTGAAGAACAGTCAGCATCTGATACTTTGCTAAAGTCCTTTATCGAATTAATTAAAGGGTTAAAAACTGCAAATGCCCCGGTTGTGAATCTCTATGGAGGCTACTTTTCCGTAATGCTTGTACATAAAAAAATTTTAGATGGCGTGACACACAGTTTGGAATATGGCGAACAGAGGTCAGTTATACCTGTTGGAGGGGGAATCCCTGTAGCGAAGTATTATTTACCATGCTTACATAGCCGCCTAAAATTTCGTGATGCCTTACGTGCTGCTCGTGCTTTAAATGGCATGCCTGACAATGCATCTTTTTATGAAAATGTTTGCAACTGCAGACAATGCAGAGAAGTGATTGAAATCCCAGAAAAAGATTTCATTAATAAATATGGACAAATGAAAGAGAGAAAAGGGCGTTTTTATTCAATACCTGAAACAAAAGATAACAGTGCCCGCCACTACATGTGGTGCAAGCTAAGGGAATATGATAAACAAAAGAGCTATGATGCTCGACTCAAAGAAATCCAAAGCATTTCCGGGAATATAGGATTGAAAAGAGCCATTGGTATTGAAAATACAGCACATTGCGAAAAATGGGCAACTGCATTGGAGGAATAAAGGGTGCTTGAAGGGCAAAAGAAGGAACCATTTATTGTTTATGTTCTTGGTGCAGGTTTTTCCTATAATGCGAAAGTGCCTTTGCAATCTGCCATTCTCTCAAAATTAAAAGATTATCATTTAGCTATTGATTCTCAAAAGGCGGACTTTTATGAGAGAATACCAATTGATGTGGCTCTGGCTTTTCAAGAATTATGGAAAAAAATAGAAGATTTTTTAGAGAAGTTATTCAAACAAGTTGTTAATCCCACGCTCGAAGATATTTTTACTCTAATAGACCAATCTATACAAAAAAGAAGTTATTGTGTTGGCATGACATGGTTTGAATTAGAGATTGTACGTATGGCCTTATATAAGGCTATTATGATTCTCTTTCATGATTGTGAAAGAGGATATGAAGATGATTTATGCTTCTATCGAAAAGTCGCTGCGTATTTTGTATATTTAAGAATGAAATCAGGCCAGGATAGCCGACCCTTTAGTATTATTTCTCTGAATTGGGATTGTATACTGGAAAATTCCATATATTGGTGTCTGGAAAAGTTGAACACTAAGAAGGTGGATGTGGATTATTGTTGTTATACTCATCCTTTTGAAAAGAGAGAACGACACACACGCTCAATAATTCAAAGAGCCATAGAGATCTACAATATCAAAACTATGAAGCTGCATGGATCAGTAAACTGGATGTTATGTCCTAATTGTAATCGACTATACGTTGGTTTGGGTGCAGCCGGAGACGAATTATACGAGTACACAATAGAAAAAGAATGTCCAAGATGTAAACACATATTTGTTTTAGATAACAAAGGGCCTATCCTTGAGCCTTTTCTGATCTCACCAACATATGTTAAACAATTTGATAATGCACATATACAAATGATTTGGCATAATGCCTATATGGATTTGTGTAGGGCAGAAAAAGTTGTCTTTATTGGATATTCATTGCCAGAAGCAGACTACCACTTGCGGACACTGTTGAAACGTTCTATAAAGGAGAATATAAAAATTGATATTGTCCTGGCCAGATCAGACAAGGCCCCGAAATCAAAAAAACTCGAATCAATTCGCCATAAGTATGCTTCGAGCCGATATGAAACCTTCTTCGGAACAGGTGAAAATGTTAAATTTTTCTTTAATGGTGTACAAGATTATTTTAAGAAAGAGACAAAAAAACCAATAGTAGAGTCAATAGAAGGAATAAGAAAAAAGTACAAAAATATACTAAATTCTATGCCTCTTGACGACCGGTAAGGTACAAATGTAAAGATTTGTGACTGAGAATTTCTCAGGAGCGGAATAGGATTGTTTTTTGGGAGGTGACGTCGGAGGCGATGGTTAGGTTTTTTGTATCGCAGGCGTGTATGATGTGCCGGTATTTATCGGCTTCGGGGAGCCATCGTGTCAGGTCGTTGGGGTGGGTGCGTATCCATTCGGGGCGGAAGGTGACCTCGGGTCGGGCCGGGAAGACGGCGATGTAGAAGATGTCGCTTTCGACGAGGTCCTGGAAGAAGTGGGTGCCGAAGGACAGGTCGGGGATGAGGTTGTCTCCTTCGCAGGCGATCTCGGCGAGGGCGGTGACGTTATTGATCTCGGCGAATCGGACGGGAACGCCTAAACTGGGGGTGCTGGTTCCCCATCGGCCGGGGCCCATGAGGAGGACGGGGGTTTGCCGGCGGTTTTGAATCTGCCGGTTGAGGGCGCCGACGAGGCGGGCGATCTCGTATTTTTGGGCGATGGGCAGCTTGAGATATTCTTCGGGGACCACGTAAATGATGCGGCTGATGGGCTGGTCCACGGGGCCGCCCATGCTATAGCCGTGCGTGCGGAGGATGATGTTTTCTTCGGGGATGGCGTCGGGGACGGAGATGTCGGCCCGCCGGCCGCGGGTCTGGAGGGGGCGGCACTGGACGAGATTGATTTTCAGGTCGCCGTCGGGGGTGAAATTGGCTGTAAACTCGATATCCACCGGGTAGTTATAGTAGTTTTCGAGGGTCTTGAGGAGGGCCTGCATGAGGCGGGGAAACTCGGTTTCGGAGAGCAGTTTTTTGAAGGTGACCAGCCAGTACGGCCCGGTGTCTTTTCCGAGTTCCCGCATTTTTCGCTCGAGTTCGAGGTCGGGCGAGAGGATCAGGTCGCGGGGCAGGTCGGTTTGCAGTGCGAGCAGGTCGGGGATATCGAGTGTTCGGCGGCAGTTCTGCTGAGTATCGAGGAGGTCGATTTTGTGCTGGGAGAATCGGCCGGCGCCGTCGCGGTCGGCATAGGGGCGGACGAGGGGGGCGTCGAGGGCGATGGTCTGGGGGTAGTCGTCTTCGACGCGGTCTACGGCGCGGGTGCCCAGCCCGAAGACCAGGCGGAGCATGCCGGCTTTGGGATCGAGTTCGGGATTCCAGGCAAAGGTATTGTAGGAGACGCCGACGCCGGCGAGGGTGGGGAAGAAGTACTGCTGCTGGTAGGCGCCGGAGACGCGCTGGACCAGCAGGGCCATCTGTTCATCGTGCCGGTCGAGCCCCCGCTGGAGCCGGTAGGTCAGGGCGTTTTCGTTCATGGTGCTGGCGAAGATGCATCGGACGGTTTCTTCAAAGCGGTCGCATCGCTCTTCGGGGCTGCCCTGGTTGACGAGGAATTCGCTTTCGTATTTTCCGGCGAAGGCGTTGCCGAAGGAATCTTCGAGGAGACTGGAGGAGCGGACGATGATGGGGGACTGTCCGAAGTATTCGATCCGCTCCTGAAACTGTCTGCGGATGGGTTCGGGGAATTTTCCCTTGAGGAGTTTTTCGCGGAGTTCGGCGGCGGCGGTGAAGTATCCCTCTTTCGTTTTCTGCTGCATGAAGAGTTTCCACCATCCGTTTTCGACGATGTAGGTATAGAAGACATCGGATCCGATGTAGAATGAATCGTGGGGTTCGAGTCGGGTTTCCCAGTCGGCGTCGGTGTCGTTGAGGAGGATTTTTCGGGCCAGGAGCATGCCGGCGGTTTTTCCTCCGACGTAGCCGCTTCCGATGAGGCGTCCCTTGATGGTCAGCAGGTCGTCGAGGGTGAGGTTTTGTGCGGCCAGGCGGCTGATTCGCTGCTCGCGTCCGATCATGATGCGGCAGAGCTGTTCGATCATGCGGCGGACGTCGGGGGAGTCGGGGGGCGCCGCGAGGAGGTCCTGGGCCTCGAGGAAGAGCCGGTCCCAGTGGTCGAGGATGCGCTGGGAGCCCTGGAGTCCTTTTTCGGAGATGTGGGCGAACAGGCGGCTGGCATCGAGACTGCTGGTCAGGGGCAGGAAGCTGTGGTCCTTCTGGATGTGGGGCAGGTACATGGTGGGGGAGTATCGTTTCCAGACCTTGAGGGGGTGGACGTAGATGTGTTTTTCGAATCGGTAGACGTCGAGGAGGAGCTGGGTGGTTTCCCGGATGCGTGCGATGGTGTGGAAGGAGTGGTGATTGCGCAGGATCGCGAAGTAGGCGATGGTGTCCAGCTCGAAGAGGTAGGGACAGGTGACCATGAAGAAGTTTCCGATCATCAGGTCGGTGGCCCATGCTGAGAGGAGGTCGGAGAGGCAGTCGAAGACGTAGTAGGCCTCGACGCCGGCGTCGGAGATGATGTTGTGGATGCGTGTGGAGAAGGCCTCGAATCCGCCGGCCGGGTCGAGGCGGACGGTTTTGATTTCGGGGCGGTTTTCGACGACGGGGCCGTGGTCGGCAAAGCGGATGTAGATGATTTGGCGTTTGTCCTCAATGGCCTTTTGGATGTAGGGGCTGACAAAGTGGCGATAGTCGTCGATGGAGTCAACCTGCCAGACGATGTTGTCGCCTCGTTTGATGTCGCATAAGATTGTGTCGAGGCCGGGAAGGCCGGTGCTTGCCCAGGCGGTCATGGAGGATCCTTTCGCCAGCGAGTATCGTTTTTTTTCTACGCTGCCGAAAAGCATACCCTGTCTGGGCTGAAAAATCCAGCCGGAAAGGGCGGGGGTTTCGGACCTCAGGAGGCGAGAAACCGGTGAAATGCCTTGTGGGCCTTGACGGCATCGTCGAGGAGCATGTAGAGGCAGGGGACGAGGACGAGGGTGACGGCGGTCGAAAAGAGGATTCCGTAACCGAGGGACAGGGCCATGGGGATCATGAATCGGGCCTGGCGGGAGGTCTCGAAGATCATGGGGGCCAGGCCGCCGAATGTGGTCAGGGTGGTGAGCATGATGGGCCGGAATCGGCGGACGCCGGCCTGGTGGATGGCCTCGAATGCGGTCATGTTTTCGCTGCCGCGGCGCAGCCGGTTGGCGTAGTCGATCAGGATCAGGGAGTCGTTGACGACCACGCCGGAGAGGGCCACGATGCCCATCATACTCATGAGGGACAGTTCGTAGCCCATGAGCATGTGTCCGAGGACGGCCCCGACGATGCCGAAGGGGATGGCGACCATGACGATGATCGGCTGGATGTAACTGCGGAAGGGGACGGCGAGCATGGCGAAGATGGAAAAGAGGGCGACGATGAAGCCGCTGAACAGGGCGCTCATGCTCTCGCTGAAGTCGGCCTGGCGTCCTTCCCAGCCGTAGGAAAGGCCGGGGAAGTCGCGCTGAAGCTGGGGGAGGATTTCCTGGATGAGTGTTTCGCGGACCTGGTTGGTCTCGGCCATGGGTTCGACGTTGGCGGTGACGGTGACGGTGCGGCGTGCGTTTCGGCGGTTGATGCTTGTGTAGGATCGGCCGCGGTCCATCTCGGCGGCCTGCATGAGGGGTACATCGGCGCCGGCGGGGGTGCGAAGGAGGAGCTGTTCGACATCGTACTCGCTGACGCGGTCCTGCTGGGGATACTTGACGCGAACGCGGATTTCGTTGCGGCCTCGCTGCTGCCGGACGGCCTCGGCTCCGTAGAAGGCGTTTCGGACCTGGCGGGCGATGTCGCGTGCGGTCAGTCCGAGACTTCGGCCTTCGGGTTTGACGGTGAAATTCAACTGCTGCTTGCCGGGGGTGTATCCGTCGTCGATGTCTTTGACGTTGGAGAAATCCTCGAGGAGGGCGGCCAGTTTTTCGCCGGCCTTGTCGAGGACCTCGATGTCGCGGTGGCTCAGTTCGATGGTCAGGGCCGCCCCGGAGCCGGGGCCGCCGCGGTCGGCCTCGAAGAGGAGGGTTTCGAGGCCGGGGATCTGGCCGACTTTTTCTCGCCACAGGGCGGTGGCTTTTGTGGTGCTGATGGGCCTTGTTTTGGGATCGGTCAGGAAGATGCGGATGTCGATGGCGTCTTCTTCGAGGCGGGCGAAGATGCCCTGGCTGAGTTTTTGGCCGCCGTTCTGGGCGACGACTTCTTCGGCTTTTTCGATGAGGAAATCGCTGACGGCGCGGACGCGTTCCTGGGGGCTTCCGAAGGGCAGGTTGGCCCGTACGGAGGCGTAGTCGGATTCGATGCGGGGCATGAGGATCATGCCGATGCGACCGCTGAAGACATAGCCGAGCATGATGATAAAGACGGCCATTCCGAGGGAGACGGTCAGGTGTCGAAAGCGGATGCAGAAATCGAGGAAGGGGGCGAAGACCTGTTCAATAAAGCGTTCATATCGGCGGCTGAAGGCCTGCTGGCGTGCGTGCAGGAAGACGGCCAGCTTGTTTTGGCTGAGGGGTCTGGCGTGGGCCAGGTGGGTCGGCAGAATCCAGAGGCACTCGACCCAGGAAATGAGAAAGACGGTAATGACCACGAGGGGGATGACCTTCCAGATCTTGCCGATAAAGCCGGGGATGAACCAGAGCGGCAGGAAGGCCACGACGTTGGTCAGGATGCTGAAGCCGACCGGCAGGGCGACATCGCGTGCGCCGAGGATTGCGGCGCGGGTAAAGTCCATGCCTCGAGTGCGGTATTCGTAGATGTTTTCTCCGACGACGATGGCGTCATCGACGACGATGCCGAGGGCAATGATAAAGGCGAACATGGAGATCATGTTGATGGTGACATCGAGGGAGGGCAGGAAGAGGAAGGCGCCGAGGAAGGAGATGGGGATGCCCATGGTGACCCAGAAGGCCAGTTTGAATTCGAGGAACAGGCCGAGTACGCACAGGACGAGCACAAGGCCGATGGCGGCGTTTTTGAGGAGGAGTTCGAGCCGCTGGCGGTAAATATCGGCCATGTCTCGTGTGACGGCCCATCGGACGCCGGGGGGCAGTTGTGCCTCGAGTTCGGCCATGGCGCTGCGGGCGGCCCGGGAGACGCCGATAGGGGTCTGGTCGCCGACGCGGTAGACGGCGATGCCGATGGCGCGGTAGCCGTCAAAGAGGGCCATGTGATCGACATCGGCGAAATCGTCTTTGACCTCGGCGATGTCTTCGAGGGTGAGCACGGAGCCGTCGGGGGTGGCGATGACGGGGATGTTTGCGAACTGCTCGGCCCAGTCTCGTCGTTCCATGACGCGGAGGAGCACTTCGCCGCCGGCGGTTTCGATGTGTCCGCCGGGCAGTTCCACGGAGCTGCTGCGGATGAGATCGGCGATGTGCTGGAGCGTCAGGCCGTAGGTGCGGAGGGTTTCCTGTCGGACGAGTACCTGGACTTCAAAATCGCGTGCGCCTTCGAGTTCGACCTGGGTAATGCCGGGGTCCTGGAGGAGGCCGTCGCGAACCTGTTCGGCCAGCTCGCGCAGGACCCATTCGGAGACGTCTCCGTAAATCTGCATTTCGATGACTTCCCGGCGGCGGATGACGAGTGAGACTTCGGGTTCTTCGGCGTCTTCGGGGAAGGTGGTGATGCGGTCGATTTCCTGCTTGATGTCCTGGTAAATGCGCTGCTGGTCGGCGCCTTCAATGAGTTCGGCGGTGACGGTGCCGGCTCCCTCGGAGGCGACGGCCGTGATTTCCTTGATGCCTTCGAGTCCGCGGATGGCCTCTTCGACGGCGAGGATGATGCCCTGCTCGACCTCTTCGGGGCTGGAGCCGGGGTAGGGGACGCGGACGGTGACGATGTCGAGGTCAAATTCGGGGAAGACCTCCTGTTTGATGCGCGAGGCGAAAAACAGGCCCCCGATGAGCAGGACCACCATCATCAGGTTGGGAGTGACCCGGTTGTGGGTCATCCAGCCGATGGGTCCTTTGGCTTCCTGGAGCATCGCCGGGTCGTTCATTGGGGTCCTCGCTGACTGTCCCCGGAGTTGGCGGCCGGTTCATGGGGATTGAAGGATTCGGTTCTCAGGGGCATGCCCTCGACGGGGGTTGACAGATCGGTAATGACGATTTTTTCGCCTTCCTGAAACCCATCCCGCACATAGACGGTCTCTTTGTTTCGAAAGACAATCTGGGCGGGGCGTATTTCGAGTTTGCCCTGGTCATTCATGATCCAGATTTCGTTTCCGCCGCGAATATACCGCCGGTGCACGGGAAAGATATCGGGGATGTTCCGGCCGAGGATTTCGGCCCGAACATAGGAGCCGATCAGGAGGGGCGGTGCGGAGGGCTCTTCGAGGCCGAGGGGATCCTGGATGGAGGCGAGCAATCTTGCCATGCGTCCCTGTTCTTCGAGGTGTCCGAGCATGCGGACGAGGTTTCCCGTTCGATTGATGTCCTCTCCCCAGGCGGCCGGGTTGTAAATACGGACCGCGGAGCCGGGCCGGTCTCCGGTATCGGAGACCTGCACCCAGGGAAGCTGATCGACGGGGATGAGCAGTTCGATCCAGAATTCATCGATGCCGATGACGCTGACGAGGGGATCGGTGGGGGAGACGCGTGCTCCGAGGTCGGCGTATTTGTGTTTGATGACGGCGTTGAAGGGTGCGCGGATGGTGCATCGCTGCACGTTGAGTTTGGCCTGTTCGAGCATGGCCTGGGCGGCGTCGAGGGCGGCGCGGGCCTGTTCGAGATGGGGTTTTCTCAGGATCAGATCCTCATCCTGCTGCTCAATGATCTCCTCGAGGAGTCCATATTCGTGGCGTGCGATGGTCTGGCTTCCGGATTCGAGTTTGAGGTTGAGCCGTGCCAGCTCGACCTCGCTTTCTCGCTGTCGGACGGCGGCCTGATAGTCGCGTGAATCAATTTCATAGAGGACCTGTCCTTTTCGGAGGATGCCTCCGGGCAGGACCTCGGGATCCATGGCGATGATGACGCCGGTGACTTCCGGCCGGATGGTGATTTCGCGGGCGGCCTGTACGGTTCCCATTGCCGAGAGGACGGCCGCGGAGCTGGTTTTGTGCATGGGCTCGACCTGGACCAGGCGGGCCTGTCGCGCAGGGGGCCGGCGCTGTGCCCGCGGCCGGGTTTCCATTTGATAGACGTAGGCGCCGAGGGCAAAGGCGAGGATGCCGACGGGAAGAAGAAACGACATCGTCAGGCGCAGGATTGATTTGATCCATCGCCGGCTGTCGGGGGGCGAAGAGGGCTGCCCGGTTGATTGGTTCGTTGTATTCATTATGGACCTCGCTGGATGGGGGGTTCGGTCTTGTCGGTCAGTTGGGCCTGGGCAGGGCGCTGCATCTGCCAGCCGCCAGCCAGTGCCCGGCACAAATCGATCCGATGCTCAATCAGAACGCGCCGGGCCGTCAGTTCATCTCGCTGAAGGGATTGCATGGAAACGAGGGCATCAAGTACGCGCAGATAGTCGAGCTGTCCCTGGAGATAGCTGGTTCGTGTGGTCTCAAAGACTTTTTGGGCCAGGACGAGGCGTCCCTGCAGATTGTCGATCAGGGTGCGCTGGCTGGTTTCCCGGCGGAGGGCGTCTTCGACTTCGCGGAGGGCGTTCAGGAGGGCCAGGGCGTATTGGTTGAGGGCCTGCGAGAGCACAGCGCGTCGGCGGCGGACCTCGGCCTTTCGATAGCCGCCGTCCAAGAGGGGTCCTGCGGCATTGGCGGCGAGGTTGGCCAGCCAGTCGTCGAATAAGTCGTTGGTTCGGGGTCCGTAGGTCAGGGCGGAGGCGGACAGGCCGATGCGCGGGTACTGTTCGGCGATTGCCGCGGCCACCCGGCGGTCGGCGGCCTGTACGGTTTTGTAGGAGGCGGCGATGTCGGGCCGCCTGAGCAGGGCCTCGGAGGGGACGCCTGTCTGGGGCAGCGGCGGGGGCCAGATTAACTCGTCGGCGTTTTGCTGCCACCCGAGGGCCGGGGGTTTGCCGAGCAGGAGGGACAGTTGGTGCTGCAGGAGAACGATGGATTCCCGAACCTGGATGAGCTGGCCGTGCGTGGTCTCGACGAGTTGTCGCTGGCGAAAGACTTCGGCGGCGCCGGCCTGTGCCTGGCGGAAGCGTACGGTGATGCTGTCGAGGACTTTGCGGTTGGTTTCGAGCTGATCGCTGATGAGGGATTCCTGGGATTTTGCCTCGAGGAGCTGATACCAGTTTTTGGCGACGTTGGCGCTGAGTGTGACGGCGGCGGCGGCCAGGTCGTCCTGGGCGGCGCGGGCGTCGAGGACGGCGGCCTGCCTGGCTGATCGTACCCGGCCCCATAAGTCGATTTCATAGGAGGCGCCCAGTCCGAGGGCGTATTCGGTTGTGTAGGTTCGGCGGCTGTCGATTTCTCGCCGGGTCCGCTCGGCGCCGGCCTGATAATCGGCCTGAGGGAGGAGGGCGGCTCCTGCCTGGACGGCGATTTGTTCGGCCTGGGTGAGCCGGTCCCAGGCGATGCGGATGGTAAAATTGCCGCCGAGGGCCTCTTCCATGAGGGCATCGAGGGCGGGATCTTCGAACGCCTGCCACCATTTTTCGGGCAGCGGCCGGCCGCCACCGCCGGAGAATTGATCGGGTACGGCCACGGGATTTGGTACCGGGCGGATTTCCGAACGGCAGCCGAACAGAAAGAAAGCCGCCAGGGATATGGCTACAGGCACTAAATGATATATTAATCCGGTTTTTTGATTCGATTCAGCCATTGTTTCTCTTACGAAGAAAACGCGGCAGGGTTACTTTGGAACCTTCAAAAAGTCCTCTTTTCCTTCGATAGAGCCCTTTTTGAGTGCAAAAAAGGAAGCAGATCACGACATAGATTGTCCATAAGAATTCTTACCCTATCGCAGGACATGCACGATCTGTAATGCCTGTGTTCGCTATATTTTTTAACCAGACTATTGTGGTCTATTTATACTTATATACAAAA
Organism: Phycisphaerae bacterium; assembly: GCA_018433925.1. Lineage (GTDB taxonomy): Bacteria > Planctomycetota > Phycisphaerae > Sedimentisphaerales > Anaerohalosphaeraceae > JAHDQI01. The sequence continues at coordinate 11,241 of JAHDQI010000193.1, forward strand.
AGCGGACATCTATCCGCTGTTTTCGACGGGTCTGATTTTTGCCAAGGCAAAAATCGGGGAGACAGGATTTGAACCTGCGACCTCTGCGTCCCGAACGCAGCGCTCTAGCCAAGCTGAGCTACTCCCCGCGGGGGAAAAGGGCTATTGTACAGATTTTTTTTGAGATTGCAAGCTACAAAACTCCGACGGGGTCAATATCGATTTGAATTTGGACGGCCGGGCGGATGGGGGCGGCTGATCGGAAGCGTGAAAAGAGCCGCTGGATGGAGGCCGGATCGGGCGCCTGGGCGATGATGTGCATCCGGTGAAACCGCTGGATTCGGCTGATGGGGGCGTTCATGGGTCCTCGGAGTTTGACGGGGAGGCCTTCTGAGCGGATGATTTGGTCGAGGCAGTCGGCCGTTTTTTGGGCGGCGTCGGTCAGGCGGTCGTATTTGGGATCTCGCATGAGGACCGCGGCCATTCTCCATTCGGGGGGCAGGTGGCAGGCGGCGCGGTGTTTGAGTTCCTCCTGAACGAATCCCGGGTAGTCGTATTTTCGAGCGAATTCGATGGCGGGCTGTCCGGGCAGATAGGTCTGGATGAGGACGTGTCCGGGTATTTGGCCTCGTCCGGCCCGGCCGGCGACCTGGCTGATGAGCTGAAAGGTTCGTTCGTTGGATCGGAAATCGGGCAGGGCCAATGCCGTGTCGGCGCTGACGATTCCGACGAGGGTGACGTTGGGGAAATGGAGGCCCTTGGCGAGCATTTGTGTGCCGACGAGGATGTCGAGGCGTCCTTCGGCGAAATCTCGGAGGAGTGAGTAGTAATCTTTTCCGGCCATGGAGTCGCTGTCGATGCGTCGCAGTCGGGCCTGGGGAAATTTGGCGGCGAGTTCTTCTTCGAGCCGCTGGGCCCCGAGTCCGATCATGGTCATGGCCCGGCCGCAGAGGGGGCATTGTTTGGGGACGAGTGTTTTGGACAGGCAGTAGTGGCAGACGGCATAGCCGCCGACCATGTGGCGGCCGAGTGCGGTGGCGGCGGTATCGTCTCGGCCGGGGCGTTTGTGGAAGGTCAGGGTGACGTCGCAGTTTCGGCAGTGGAGGGTGTGGCGACAGCTCGGGCAGTAGATGAAATGGCTGTAGCCGCGGCGGTTGAGCAGGAGGAGGGCCTGGCGGCGGTCGGCGAGGACGCGGGCGAGGGCCTCTTCGAGCGGCGGGCTGAGCAGGGGGGGGTGTTTGTGGCCGCGGCCTTCGAAGGCGGTCAGCATGTTGATGACGGTCATCTCCGGCAGCGGCAGGTTGTTGACGCGATGGGGCATCTCGATCAAGGTGTAGTTTTTTCGGGCGGTGCAGTTGTGGAGAGTTTCGAGAGAGGGTGTGGCCGAGCCGAGCAGGCCGTGCGCGCCGGCAAGCTGGGCGCGTTTGATGGCGACATCTCGGCCGTGATAGCGCGGGACGGTGTCCTGTTTGTAGCTGGGTTCATGTTCTTCGTCAACGACGATCAGGCCCAGATTGGCCAGCGGGGCAAAGACGGCTGAGCGTGCCCCGATGACGACGCGGGCGGCGCCGCTGCGGATGGCCTGCCACTGGGCGTTGCGCTGGGGGGCGCTGAGGCCGGAGTGCAGGACGGCGATGTTTTCAAAGCGGGCGTGAAATCGCTGGACGGTTTGCGCGGTCAGGGCGATTTCGGGCAGGAGCACGATGGCGTTTTTGCCGCGTTGAATTGTTTCCTCGATGGCGCGGATGTAGACCTCGGTTTTGCCGCTGTCGGTGACGCCGTGGAGGAGGGTGACGCCGAAGGTTTCGTCGGCGAGCCGGCGGCGGAGGTGGTCGAGGGCTTTTTGCTGGTCGTCGCTGAGGCGGATTTCCTGGGTTTCGAAACGAAGCCCTTCGGGGACGATCGGGAGGGGGCGAAGGACGGCCTTTTCGATGATTTTGACGATTCGTTTTCGGGCGAGCTGCCTGAGCGGGGCCTCGGTGCAGCCGATGCGCTGGAGCAGGGTGTTTTTGTCGAGGGCGGTTTTTTCGTCGAATGCTTCGGCATCCAGCAGGGCCCGGGCGATGGCCGTCTGCTGTTTGCCTGATAAAGCGAGGGGTTCTTCGGGCCGTTCGGTCAGGAAGACGAGGCGCTGTTTTTTGACGCCGGCATCCTGTTTGACGGCGGCCGGGACCATGGCGGCCAGGACCTGGCCGAGCGGGCAGATGTAGTAGCGGCTGATCCAGTCGGCCAGTTCGAGGAGCGGTTTGTCGAGCAGGGGGCGGGGGTCGAGGATTTTTTTGACGGGTTTGAGGGTAAAGGCGCGGGCCTTGTGCCATTTTTCGGTGTCGGCGGGATCGTTTGGGTCTTCGGCCTCGACAATGAAGGCCTCGTGGAGCTTGTTGCTTCGGCCGAAGGGGACCTGGACCCGTTGGCCGGGGAGGGCGGCGTCCATCGGCTCGGGGAGGATGTAGTCAAACAGGGCATCGGCGCCGGTATTGAGGGCGACGCGCACGACCTGACCGGAAAGCGGAGAGCCGGTTTCTTCCGGTTGGCCAAAAAGCGATTTTGTCTCCGATTTCCGCCTCATTAAATCTTTCATAACCTACTATAAAATAAGAATTTATATTGATACTACTAAGTTTCTACTAATTTCTTTAAAATTAGTAATTGAAAGTACTAAGGCCCATGATATACTAATTTGTCATAAATTAGTAGAAAATTAGCAATTGAGGCCCGATACTCATGAAAAAACCGCACGTTCCGCCTGATCCTTATAAGATATTAGAAAATATCAAGAATCACTACTGCGAGATGCAAAAATATTTTGATCTGATTGGGAACCTTCCTTATTCGGATCAATACCTGCATTGGGATAAATTGCGTCGGCTGGACCCGCCGGTTTCTGTCTCTCATGAGGAATGGTGGTTTGCCTTGAAGATGCAGCGTCGAACTCTTTATCGGGAACTTCCTCTGCACGATGCGGGGGGGCGGCCCTTTTCGGTTATTTTCGAAATCGATCCGATTCCGGAACGGCTCCATGACATCGATTTCGGGGCGGGCGGACACATCCGGATGCCTGAACCGATTACGAATCCGGAAACAAGAGATCAATATTATATCCGTTCTTTGATCGAGGAAGCGATCACTTCCAGTCAGTTGGAAGGCGCCGCCACAACCCGGCAGATTGCCAAAGAGATGATTACAAGCGGCCGCAAACCTGTTGACCGCAGTGAACAGATGATTTTGACTAACTTTCGGACGATGCAAAACATCCAGTCATTTGGAGAACAGGATCTTTCGCCGGAGCTGGTTTTTCAGATTCATCGTCTGGTGACAGAGGGCACGCTGCGTGACGCCAGTGCGGCGGGCCGTTTTCGGACAGCCAAAGAAAACGTAGCCGTCATCGATCCGTATAACGAGATTCTGCATGATCCGCCGCCGGCTGATCAACTGGCGGATCGAATGGACAGGATGTGCGCCTTTGCCAACGGGCGGTCCGACTCCGGATTTATCCATCCTGTTATTCGTTCGATTCTTCTTCATTTCTGGCTGGCTTACGACCATCCGTTTTTGGACGGCAACGGAAGAACCGCACGCGCGTTGTTTTACTGGTCGATGCTTCGACATCATTACTGGCTTTTTGAGTTTATTTCTATTTCGCCAATTCTTTTAAAAGCGCCGGTCAAGTACGAGAGAGCGTTTTTGTATACGGAA
>JAHDQI010000408.1 GCA_018433925.1 Phycisphaerae bacterium
CTGCAAATGGATCCGAACTTCCCGGCCGTATCTATTTGGGATCCCAATTTGATCTTTACCGTACCGGGTGATTATGTATTCAAGCTGATTGCCAAAAAAACCGGCGGAATAGTCGTTGATTCAGATGAAGTCTACATCAAAGTCAAACCCGCCGAGCAGCAGTTTACCACCTATTTGTATCTCTATGCCCCGGAAGATGGAACCGCCAACCTCGTCTTCTCCAGCTATGAAGACGGTACTAAACTGGCCTACCAGAAAGTCGACCCCAATGATGGACCGCTGCAAATGATAGATGTCAATCCGGGCGTGTCAGAGCCGAATCTATCTGATATTTCCCAGGCAACACCAATGTGCAAAGGACAATATGTCTATATCGATGGCGAAGAAAGCGTCTATAAAGTAACCAGCGGAAATAATAAATTTTCCGTCTTAGCTGGAGATGTATATGGGGACACTATATATGATTATGATCACACTTCTGGTTATTTTGTGATGAGTAAAAACGGCCTTGGTGTGGATACGGAATTTTATTCTCATATACATGGTTATCGGAATGATGGAAGGCGATATATTATTTTTGCGTACGAAGATGACACACATTTTACTGTTCGATACGAATATCTTGATGAAGGAAATGGAATTGTTGAAGATACTGATCCAATTTTAGTTATGGAACAATACAACTTTGAAACATCGAGTTACGAAAATGTTGTAATGAATAATTTTGAATTATCGGCAGGAGATCACATAAGTCTTGTACCATTTGGCGATATTGGCTATGACAAACCGATCTATATTCATCTTATAGCCGACAAACCAGTATCGGTTGAGATGTGTAATGACTCTGGTTTCTATGCGCCTTCATCGGATGGTTTGTGGACAGGTCAGAATTTTAATGCATTTATTGATCCGATTACTGGTAGTTTGAGTATTATAGCCTACGAGAACGGAACTGAGGTAAATATTCGAAATCAAGAGCTTGGAAAGGGCGATTCATTGCTCTGGAAGGGAGTAATAGAAGAAGGGGAGAATTTTATTTATCCTATACAATCCTTAAAGGAAAATGAAATTGAACAAAGATCATATGTGAGCATTGAAAGCACAAAACCAGTTGTTGTATCAATTAGACCAAATATTGGCCGTACATTTTATGCTCATGGCGAATTCGTTCCGGATAAGAAGGGCACGGGCGCAGGCATTGACCTAATCGGATACTGTGTTCAGGATTCTTTGCGATATTGTACAGTACTGGCCCATAATAATAACACCCAATTCAGTATTTATGACCCGGAAACTTGGCAGCCAGTGGTATTGAACCCGGATGCGATTGGTCCCATTGACCCCAATAATCTTGATGATCCTAATGATGCTGCAATTGTTATAAAATTGCATGAAGGACAGTTTTACAGAGCCGAATATTATTTGGAGGACGTGGATAAAAATTGGAGAGTTATCAGTACCAAACCGGTTACCGTCAGCACGGGGGCAAATAAGGCCTTTGCAGAATATGCGCCTTTGGCGGGGATTCAATCACCCACACCGGAAATCCGGATTGCCGCGAGTACGGAAAAAGGATATCCGGACCATTCGAACGATCCCAATGTTTATCCTTTCGATGCCAATGGCGATGAAATCACCTATACAATCTCCTACTGGAATCCGTCTCAATATCCGGATGTCTATGGACAAAAGATTATTGATAAATTGCCCGATCAGATTGACCGAACTTCTGTACAGCTTACCGGTCCAAACGGCTCTTATGATCCCAACACCAATACGATAACCTGGGACATCGGAACTCTTCTCTCCGGCCTGGGTGAAAATGATCCCTGTACGGTCACAGTAACCGTAAAAGTCAATCAATGGCCCCAAAACGGCGACAAAATCGTCAATCGCGCTCGCATTGAAAACATAGAAAGTCTGCATGCTACGCTGCCGGTATTTACCCAAGTGGATATGACAAGCAGGCCGCCCATCGGCGATATTATCTATGTAGATTCCCATGCAACGGGTCAATGCAACGGATCCTCGTGGGAAGATGCCTTTAACAACCTGCAAAAGGCCCTCGAGGTTGCACCGGATTCCGGGGCCTCACAAATATGGGTGGCTGCAGGAATTTATTCACCGGGACCATCCGACGAATCAACATTTAAAATGATGGATGGTATTGACATATATGGGGGTTTTATTGGAATTGAAGCAAGCCCATATGAGAGAAACCTGCATGATCCGAACAGTTATACCATCCTAACGGGATTCACAAACAACGAATATGTAGTTACAGCGACAACTGCAATTTTAGATGGATTCAAAATTCAACAGGGGCGTCATGGAATATATTGTGTTGCGGGATCCTCCCCTGAAATTAGAAACTGTATTATTGAAGACAACCGTTTTTATGTCTATGGTTCTGGTGGAACTATTTGTTATGGAAAAGGTATTTATTGCAAAAAAGCATCTCCAGTCATTTCAAATTGTATTATTCGAGACAATGCAGAGGAAGGTATTCATTGTTATCAGGTTCATATTGGCACAAAAATTATAAACAATATAATTCTGAATAATCATAACGGGATAAAAATTGAAGTCCTAAATAATCCAATAACAATCAGAAACAATACGATTATAAGCAACGAAAAGTATGGTATCACAGGAAATTATTCGGCTGCGCAAAATGCGGATATTTCCAATTGCATCATCTGGGGCAAAGACAATCTTGATTATGAGATTCTGGGAGAATCCTTCACTAAAAATAAGCTCAAAGACTGCTTTTATTCAGATCCAAATATTTCGGATCCTAATGCCGCCTCGCATCCCATTTTCAACAATTGGTATCTGTATCATGAAGCAAACAACCAAAGCTCAGATGCCAATACAGTATACGTCTTGCCGCAGGATATCTTTAAGGTAAATGATGTTATTGAAATCGATGACGATGATATTCTTCGTACTATTTATAAAGTAACCAGGGAACCTGATTATGACAGAGTCGATTTTATACCACCATGTGCCAGAGATATCCCTAAAGGCGTCTCGATTTACAAATGGGGCACAGCTACAAACTCTGTGATTAAGGATTATCATCTCAAAGCTGAGTCCCCTTGTATTGATGCGGGCTACCAATATACGGAGATATTTGAAGGCGAGGTAGATATGGATGGCCAGCCCCGTATTATGGGCAGCTCCATCGATATCGGGGCTGATGAGTATACATTATATACCGTTTATGCCGGGCAAAACAAACAGGTTGAACCGGAATCTCTGGTCTGGATGGACGACGCCTATATCTGGCCGGATAATTCATTATGGACACTGGCATGGCAGTTAGTTGTCAAACCGGATGTATCGACATATCCGCTATACCAAAATCTGTCGGTTGATTTAAATCCTGCTTTTGAATTGGATGCTGTCGGTCAGTACCAATTCAAGCTCTCCGCCTACGAAGGCGCACAACTGATCGGCTCCGACACAGTCTCCGTCATTGTGGGCGCATCGGTGAATGCCCAGATCGCTGCCCCTTATGAAGCCGCGCTCGTATACGACGCCGACTCCGGCCAAAGCAGCGTCCAGGTGCAATTAGTCGGCCAGATCCGCGGCGCCGATCTTGAGGACATCCAAATCCTCTGGGGTCAGCCCGATTACGCCGTATCTCAGGACACCATCTCCTGGCAGCAGGGCGATTCCATCTTCACCTCAAAAACGATCACCTTCTTCAATACAGGCACTTACATAATCCCCCTTCAGATCGCCGACGGGTGGGGTCGCCCGCTGGCTTCCGACACGGCCGAAGTGACCATCTACGGTTCGGCCTTCGAGGTTGACGCCGGCCCCAATCGTCAACTCGACTGGACTGTCCCGTCTGTCACGATCCAATTAAACGGAAAAGTAATCGGCTATCCTCTCGATCAGGTCGATCTCCACTGGCGTCAAATCAGCGGCCCGGCCGCCGTCGTCTTTGATCCGGCCATCCTCGGCGAAATCCCGCGCAGCCCGGCCGCCGATCCGTATGTAACCTTCGACCTGCCGGGCCGTTACGAATTTCAATTCGTCGCTGATCATGGCTTCGAGCGAAGAGTTGACAACCTCCAAATCCTCGTCGGCCAGGGCGTCCTCCTCAGCGCAGGCGAAGATCTGTACAGCCGTCTGGAAGACGGCCAGGCCGTTGTTACCACCCCAAATGCCTATGTCTGGCCCAATGACGACACCCTGACAATTCAATGGTATTGCGATAACCAGCCCGTCCCCGAGGCAAACCAGCCCGCCGGGAGCTTTGGATTTGAGACCCCCGGCAACTACGAACTAACCCTAAAAGCATGGAATGATGAACAGACCTGGACTGACAGCATCACTGTGCACATTTATGGGGACCTCTCCGGCGATCCGAACGACACGCTTACCATCAATCCCGGCACCTATGCGCCGATTGTCCTGAGCGACGGCCTCGCGCAAGTGGTTCTAAACGATGCGTTTTACGATAACGTTACAGGCCAGTCCCTGTCCTGCCGCTGGTCGCTGGCCGAAGGCCCAACCGGCGCCGATGTCCTGTTTGACCCTTCTCTGGATAGCGGGGGAACCTCTACAGTATTACATCCGCGGGTGATCTTTACGGAGGAAGGTGACTATTGGCTCAAACTCGAAATTCTCACGGCCCAGGGCACCTCAATCGGATTTGCCGAGACCTGCATCGTTGTTTTAGAGGAAGGATCAACCCCGCCAGGCCCCGTAAATGATTTGACCGATCCGAATGTCATGCTTTGGGCTCTGCAGAACGGACAAAGCATTACCGGCCGCACCCTCACCGGCGGACAGATCCAAATCCATGCCGCCGCCGTCGATTCCGGCAGCGGCCTGCAGATTCTCCGCCTATGGTTGGTTAACGAGCAGCAGGAGGAAGAATTCCTGACGGAAGTCTTTGACCAGGTTTATTTCCCTGCCAACCTCGCCCTGGATTACACACTCGAGATCGTTGGATTATCACCGGGCAGGTACACCCTCAAAGCCCAGGCCTGGGATCGAATCCCGAATACCGACATCGCAGAACTCGAATTCTTCGTCAATGTCCCCACCGCCGACCAGCCCCCGATTGCGGCCATCCTGAATCTGGACCCCAATATGATCAACGCCGGTACCAATTATGAAGTCCGGCAGCCCCCGGTCATCGAAACCGGCCTCTTCGAACTGCAAGGTATCGCCTGGCATCCGGAATATGATCAGCCCCCGGCGGACCAGAATATCCGCTATCGGCTCGACCTTTACCATCTCGCCGACACACCCGACGGACTCCGGCACATCGGCCCCGTGCAGATCGTCGGCGAAACCCATGAAACGGACGGTTTTTTCCATGGCCCCGTCCCGCCCGAAGCAGGCACCTTCGGCCAGATTGACCTGACCACCTTCGAAAACGGCCTCTACGAGCTCCGGCTGACCGTCCAGGTCCCCGGCCCCTGCGACTGGCTGACCAGCTGTGATTTCGCCCAATTCGTCCTCGACTGCCCGCTCAAAGTCGGCCAGGTCAAATTCACCCAGGAAGACCTCGTTATCCCCGTCGGCGGCGTGCCCCTGCGCATCCTCCGCACCTACAACAGCTTCCAGCGTCACCAGGACGGCCCCTTCGGCTACGGCTGGACCTACACCATCGCCGGCATGGACATCGAACTAAACGAACAGCGAACCACCTTCAGCGGCTACATGGACGATTTCTGCGGCGGCTCAGACCCCTGGGATGCCCAGTCAGTCCGCACCAGCCCCAACTACGACCGCAATGTCACGCTTACCCTCCCCAACGGCCAAAAAGCCACCTTCCAATTCTACCTCGAGTACCAGCCGCCGAACTATTTCGAAGCTGACATGGGCGGCTACATCGCCCGCTACCAGGCCCCCCTCGGCGTCACGGCCGCATTGGAGACCCTCGAGCTCGAATACGTGGACACGTTTGGCGCCTGGAACAATCAAGATACCCGATCCAGTTTCTGGGGAATAGGGTGCTACACCGATCCGAAATTCCACGAATTCAGCGGCTACAAGCTGACCACCGAAGACGGCACAGTGTATACCTTCAATAGAAGCCGGCACGAAGGAGGGCTGCTCAATTATGGCGGCATGCCCTACTACATCGAATCCTGCGGCCCGCTCCATCTTACCCAGATTACCACTCCCGCGGGCGAGACAATCGACTTCAATGTCAATCTAAACAACGGCCAAATCGGCCCGGACGGCATCCGGCACAAATTCCCCGACCAAACCGTCACCAAAGCGGTCACATTCGACTACGACCCCGCCGGCCGCATCACCGCCGTCTACGCCCCCACCGAACAAGCCGACACCACCCCAACAATCATCTATGAATATGATAATTACGGCAACCTGGAGAAGGTGCGCAAACTCGTCGATAAGACGGCCGTCGACCCCAACGACCAATACGAAACCCTCCGCTACGCTTACGACGACACCCGGTTCGACCCCGACGACCACTACATCACAGGCATCTTCGACCCCCGCGGCCTCCAGCCCATCCAGTACCTATACGACGACACCGGCCGCCTCATCGCCACAAAAGACGCCAAAGGAAATGTAATAGAATTAGGCCATGATGGGATAGATCCTGAAAATGGACCGTATGAAGAAATAACAGATCGAAATGGAAATAAATCAAGATATTTCTACAACGAGCGGGGAAGTGTCCTGCTCGCGCAGCAATTTGACAGTCAGGACCAGATCATCAGTCAAACCGAGTATGCGTATGAAAATTCCGCCTGGCCGGACAAGGCAACAAGAATTACCATGCAGGTCCCGGACCAGGATGATCCCAATGTGCTCGTCGATGCCGATACGCACACGGTCTACAATGAAAACGGCTATTCGCGCATCCTCTGGGACCCCATGCTCAACGTCTCGACGACAATCTATGACGAAAAGGGCAATCTGATCGAAATCACCCAATGGGACCCGAATACAACGGTTACCGATACCTCGTTCTTCCCGGCCGAATACCCGGACACACAACCGGACCCGGCCGACTACACGGAACTGACAACCACGGAAAATCGTTATGACCCGGAAAGCAACTTGCTTTACTTTACCGGCACGCGACACGGATCAACATGGTATTCAGTGTCTCTAACTTATTATGACGAGGACAACCGAATCCTGCATTCGATCCAGGTCAATCTGGAGGATATTGACTTCGAAGACTTGTTCACCGATGGCGGCTGCACACAACTGAAATCGTATGCGAACCTGCCCGACCTGTCTGCCTCCATCGTAACCAGCTACGGCTACTACACAGACCCCTACGCCAATGGCTACTCCCCCGACCAGCCCTACAGCATCGCCGCCACCGGCCAGGTCACCCAATACTTCAAATACGATGAAAACAACCGGCAGACCGAAAGCTGGCACACATGGACCGATCCGTTCGATGCCAACAACAGTTGCAAAATCAGCACCATCAATGAATACGACGA
>JAHDQI010000340.1 GCA_018433925.1 Phycisphaerae bacterium
AATATACCCGCTCAGGATCGTTTGGTATCGCTTCGGGTTTCGTGTATTCGGATTGCTTGCTCCGTATCCCATATATCCGCCGTACACTGACACTCCATCCGGAATCGCAAACGTGTCGGCATACGCTTCCTCAAATGGGTCCAGCATATCCCCCGGATTGTACACCCCGTCGGCCACCCAAATCACGCTGCCGCACTCGGCTGACGCCCGTGCCAAGGCATCCTGCAAATCCCGGTAGGCATACGCCCAGCAGGTCCCGTTCTGGACAGTCCCCGGCGCGTGGCGGTCTACATAGATCACATCCCCGCCCCAGCAGCAAACGGATCGGTCCTCTTCGGCCCGGCCCAGCAGGGAATTGCTGTCCCATATCTCGGCGACATTATGCAGAATGCCTAACGGTTCGCTCCGTGTATTGACGGTTACTAAAAGCTGAACGCATCCGCTTTCGTCGCCTTCCACAGTCCCCAGGTCCCAGCGGTAGGTATGCTCCGCAGCATTATAATTTGTGTCAATGACCGGCGGGTCCATACTGAGTACATAGTTATAATCCACCCCTGCCGGAAGCCGGTCCAGAATATACACATTTTCAAACGTCATATCCGGCCGGTTCTGATAACAGATCGTATAGAGAATCTCCTCCTCGGGGACCACACAGATCCATTCATTCGGATCGGCTTCTTTACTGAGAGCAATATCAGAAGTGTGAATCAGTTCATGTTCGTTTGTGCCGTTGTTGCCTTTGGTGAATATCCCGCTTTCTGTAACCCGGTACACTGCCCAGTTGGTTCTTGAATCGGTAGTGGTCAGCCGAACATACCCGCCGTCATTGGGATCGGCCACATTCGGATCAGGCACAAACTGACCGGTAAAAGAAAAATTTCTCTCGTTGTAATTTTCGCCGTGCCCGGCATCCTCATCCCAGACAATAATCAGATCATCGACAACTAACTCGACTGTGCTTCCGGTTCCGCCGCTCTGAGGCATGCTGATTATTTCATAGACGAAAACCTGGCAGGTATCCAGTTCAATCGTTAACTGCCCTCCGTCTGAACCATCCCGGTGGAATTCCTCTTCCCAGGCTGGGCAGGAGGAACCGGAATCCATCGCCCCCATGGTAACCGTGAAGGCTCCTTGCGGATCGTTAAAATCATTCGGATCATCATCACCCCTTGCGTTTGCGGAAATCCCACCCAGCAAAGTACCAAAAATGATAACACAGAGAAACCAATCTACGTTGAAACCCCTTCGATTACCCATCCCTCACGCCTTTCAGAATGAATCCTTCTCTTTGACCTCCCTCTACGAGCCGACCCCGTTAAAAAGCACCGCCGATACGCGTTCACCGAAGGTTCGCCAGAACCCATGGAAGCCACGCCGACAGTGCCCCGAATCGGGACACCGACATAAACGAGCTTCCATG
>JAHDQI010000002.1 GCA_018433925.1 Phycisphaerae bacterium
GAACTTATATAACTATTGGAGGTGAACCAGGACCTATCTGATCTTTCAAATACTTTTAATGTAAGGATAAAATAATGTATATGATTGGGCATGTACAAAGAAAGATTTTGAAATTTTGTATATTATCAGAAACTGATACCAGAGAACCGTTATGCATTTTGCTTAGACTCATAGATATAACATCAAATAACGAAGTGGAAGCACTTCTTGATGTTATGAATAGTCTTATACGGGAAGGTTTACTTTATTGTTATTGTTGGTCAAAAGACATGGGCAAGTATTCTATAATTAGTCGTTGTTTTTTGGATAAAGCAAGAAAGTATATCCAAGAAACGAAAAAAGAGGGTAAATCTTTAATCGCCCCTTCTTTGGACAGCGAACCTTTTGAGTTTATTCAAACCGAGAATGGACGGAAACAGTTGGACGAGATGTACAATAGAACAAAAGATAAAGCAAAAATAATAATAGAAATAATTGAAAAATATAAGATGGATAAAGGATATTACCCAAAACAGTTGAGTTTACTAAGTCCAGACTATTTAAATGTTATTGAAGAACCAGAAACGATCTGTGGGAGTTGGTGGTATTTTCGTAATGATGACCATGAAACATATAACTTTGGTTTCTTTACATTTTATGGGCATTTATATTTCTATAATAAAGATAAGAAAGATTGGGAAATAATAAATTCTTAATAATGCCCTGTGCTATCTATTCCGTCTGGGACGGGGCGTAGCTTATTGCCGACTATGTAAACGGCTCTTTGGCAAGGAAATACATTTATGGGCCGGGGATTGACAGGCCGGTGGCGATGATCTCCGGCGGGAACCGGTATTCTTACTATGCTGATGCGCTGGGCAGCGTTCGGCTGATCACCGATGCGGCCGGGAGCATTGTGGAAAGCTATACGTATGACCCGTACGGGCGGCCGCGGGTGTCCGTCGGTCTTTCTGCCGCCGCATCTGTACCTTGTTTTGCCGTTTCATCGCGTAATCCTTTCTATAACAGTGAGTCTTGACTCTGTTTCGACTCGTAAAAAGTTATAAAAAAAGTTATACGCGGCCTTCCGTCCTGTAAAATCGCCCGATGAAAAATTCTTTTAAGCTGCTTGCCCCCGAAGAAGTTACGATGTAATGAAGGCGCTGGGACTCGAACCCAGGACCTACGGCTTAAAAGGCCGTTGCTCTACCAGCTGAGCTACGCCTCCGAAATATCTCCGGGCTATGGGCCGCTGAAGAAAAGAATACGTTCTACGGCAACCGCATATCCACACACTGTTTTGAAAAGCCCAGAAACTTATCAGCGATTCGCTATTTTAGCAAGAAAAATACCTAAAAAACAGCGAAATATCAGAAAAAAAGCCCGTTTTCTTTTCTGAAAGCGGGCTTTTTAGGAAGCTACAAGCGATTTTTAAATATATTCATTCAGGATGTTTTCAAGCAATTCCTGCCGTCCTGAGCGGAGCAGGGGTTCGCCGTTTTCAAGGATGTATTGTTCCAGCCCGGCAAAATCCATTTTTCCGGATTCGATGTCCCTGCCCAACGGCTGATCCCATCCGGCATAGCGTTCCTGCACGGCCTTGTCGAGGACCTTCTCTTCGATGAGCCGGGCGGCGATCTTGAGTCCGCGGGCAAATGCGTCCATCGACCCGATATGGGCATAAAACAGGTCCACATTGTCAATCGACTGCCTGCGAACATGGGCATCGAAATTCAGGCCGCCGGTGGTAAAGCCGCCGCCTTTGAGGATCGTATACATCGCCATCGAGGTATCGTACAGATCCGTGGGAAACTGGTCGGTATCCCAGCCGAGCAGCAAATCACCGCGATTGGCATCCACGGAGCCGAGAATGCCGTTGGCCACACAGAAGGCCAGTTCGTGCTGGAACGTGTGAGCGGCCAGCGTCGCATGGTTGGCTTCAATGTTTAATTTAAAGTGCTCAACCAGGTTGTATTTCTGCAAGAAGGCAAAGCAGTTGCCCGCATCAAAGTCGTACTGATGTTTGGTGGGTTCTTTCGGCTTGGGTTCGATATAAAGCTGGCCTCCGAAGCCGATTTTTTTCTTGTGATCAACGGCCCTCTGCAGCAGCAGAGCCATGTGGTCCAGTTCTCTCTTGAGGTCGGTATTGAGCAGGGTGTCATAGCCCTCTCGTCCGCCCCAGAAGACATAGCCGGCCCCGCCAAGTTCGTGGGTAATTTCCATGGCCTTTTTGATCTGGCTGGCGGCATAGGCAAAGACATGCGGGTCGGGGTTGGTTCCGGCCCCGGCCATGAACCGCGGATGCGAAAAGGCGTTGGTCGTGCCCCAAAGCAGCTTCAGTCCGGTCTGGTCCTGCATTTTTTTGGCCAGCGCCACAATTTTATCGAGCCGTTTGTTGGTTTCAGCCAGGTTGTCTGCCTCCGGAGCGATATCCCGATCGTGAAAGCACCAGAACTGAACGCCGAGTTTGGTAAAAAATTCAAACGCCGCCTGCAGGGTCTGTTCGGCTCGCTGCATCGGATCGGCGGCCTTGTTGTAGCTGCGAACAATCGTATCCATGCCGAATTGATCGGAGCCGAGCCCTTTCATCGTATGCCAGTAGCACACGGCAAACCGAAGGTGGTCCGCCATGGTTTTACCCATCACTTTTTCAGCGGGGTTGTAGTGCTTGAAAGCCAGCGGATTTTTTGAATCCGGGCCTTCATATTTTACCTGTTTGACTTCGGGAAAGTATTCTGTCATGTCCGGTCCCTTTCCATGTTTTTGTTATTATCCAAGAATGCTGTTCAGTACCTGTTCCCATTTTTCATACGCTTGCAGACAGGCGGAGGCCTGCTTTGCGTCCGGTTCAATCGTATCCATTTTCCTGAGAGTGTCGAATGCCTGTGCCGTTGTTTTGTAAATTCCGGCGCCGATCCCCGCTCCGCGTGCGGCTCCCTGGGAGCCGTCGGTGTTGTAAAGTTCGACTACCGCGCCGGTCAGCGCGGCAAAGGTCTGCGCAAAAATCGGGCTCAGGAACATGTTGGCCCTGCCGGCACGGACGGTATCGATGCGGATTCCCATCTCTTTCATAATGTTCAGGCCGTAATGAAGGGCAAAGACGATGCCTTCCTGGCCGGCACGAAGAATATGGCTGATCCGATGCGTGTTGAGATCGAGGTTATGAATGGAAGCCCCGATGCCGCGGTTTTCGAGGGTGCGTTCGGCCCCGTTGCCGTAGGGAAGTATGACAAGACCGTCGCTGCCGAGAGGGGCCTCGGCGGCGAGGGCATTCATGTCGGGATAATCCCGGCCGCCCATGACGTTGTGTTTGAGCCAGCTATTGAGGATGCCGGTGCCGTTGACGCAAAGGAGCACACCATTGCGCATTTTTTGGGGCGTACTGTTTACATGCATGAAGATATTTACGCGGGAGAGGGGGTCGAAGGCGGCCGTCTCGCTGATGCCATAGACGACGCCGCTCGTGCCGGCGGTGGCGGCCAGTTGCCCCGGTTCGAGCACATTCAGCGAGAGCGCGTTATTGGGCTGATCTCCCGCCCGATAGGTGACGGGGGTGCCCGCTGTCAGGCCCAGTTCGTCAGCCGCGGCCGAGGTAAGCTGTCCTTGGGGGCCAAAGACAGGTACCAGATCCGGCAAAAGCGCGTTATCGAAGCCGTAATAATCCATGAGAAAGTCAGCGGGGGCATTTTCTTTGAAATTCCAGAGGATCATTTCGGACAGACCGGAGGCGGTTGTGACTGCCCGGCCGGTCATTTTCATCGCCAGCCAGTCGCCGGGGAGAAGGATTTTGTGCGTTTTTCTGAAATGGTCGGGTTCATTGTCCATGACCCATTTGAGTTTGCCGGCAGTAAAATTACCCGGGTAATTGAGCAACTCAGCCAGACATCGTTTGGGACCGAGATCCCTTGTGGCTTTATTTCCAATATCCACGGCTCGGCTGTCGCACCAGATAATGGACGGCCGGATAACCTGCCTGTCTTTGTCAATGCAGACCAGGCCATGCATTTGATACGTGATGCCGATGGCCTTGATAGCAGAGGGGGCCACTCCGGATTTCTGTAAAACCTCCGCCGTGGCGGACTTCAGATTAATCCACCAGTCCTGCGGATTTTGCTGTGCCCAGCCGGGATGAGGCGATTCGATGGCCATCTCTTTTTTGGGCGCGGTTGCGGAGGCAGCGACAGCGCCCGTTTGGGCATCCAGAAGGGTTGCCTTAATAGAGGATGTTCCGGAGTCATAACCAAGTAAATACATAGACACTTCTCCAATAACGTCCAGTAATCGATTACTTAGGGGCATTGTAAAGATATCGAGGGGGATTTCAAGCAAATAATTCGGAACGTTGCTTCAAATTGGCGAGATGCGAACCAGTGGAGTCTTCTTTAAACTATGGAAGGCCGAGGACCCTTGCAGTCCCCGGCCGCACTTACCATCCATAACGTGGAGGGAGGAAGAGGTATTTTCTTATCGTTTCAACATGGCGAAGAAAGCACTTCCGGAAGAGATCAGGAAGATCGTGATCGGCGACGGCAGTACAATCTCCGCGCTGCTCGGGACAATCCCCCCGGCCTGCCCAAAGGCAAGGCCGCTGACCAGACCAAAGAAAAGGAAAGTGACGAGTTTTTTCACTTTTGTTTCCTCCGGATTTGTTCCCGTTCGATTCAAGGATTCGGTCTTCCCGCCATGCGATTCAGAGTTCCGGTTCAGATCCGGCTATTCCGAATCCTTCCTGAGTTTTTCACGAAGCTGCTGGTTTTCCCGCCGCGTTGCCTCCAGGTCAAAGATCAGGTACTTAACGCCAAGCCGCAGATAGTCTATCGACTGCTGCAAGCTGTTGAATTTCGCCTGGAGCTTTTTCTGGTTGTCGCGGCTGCGGCGAGCCAGCAAATACAGTTTTTCCTTTTGCGGCTGCGGAAGTTCCGCATCGTTAATCAACTCATGAAATTTCTTTTCAAAATTGGATTCGAGCATGATTCACCCCCAAAAACGGTCCTTGTTTCTCTTTCTCCGAAGCCGATATTCGGATTACGTCTTACTGTTTCATGCGTTTGACGAGAGCCGGTTTTTCGTCCTCTCGCTGTATGATTCATCGTTTTCCCCCAAAGCCATCACGTGTATTATACCAAAACAGGCGGCGGGGACCTAACGGAGGCCCTTTTCTGTTCGGTTTTTCGGTTCTTTTTGACCTTATTGGGACTTCAGAAGCCTTATTATCGGACAAATTGTGAAAATTTTTGACCGTGAAAGGGGTTTCATAATCAGGGATTTTTGATTATGGACATGCCCTGTCCACATGCATGTATCCTCTTTCAATTAAAGCACTTATGAGACACGCGGAGAAGGATAAGGACAAGACTTGACAAAAACAGGGGAATGTGGTTTACTGCCGCCATGCCAAGGGCGATTAGCTCAGCTGGTTAGAGCGCACGGATCACACCCGTGAGGTCACAGGTTCGAATCCTGTATCGCCCAGTGTTGTAAGTTCCGCTGAAAACGTGATCTGCGCATGCCTATGCTAACCACAACGGCAGAAGGGTATGCTTCGGTTCTTAGGGGCTGGCTTTGCGTAATACCGTTCCATATTCTTTAAGAAGCGGCCAGCCAAAAGCATTACCGGCTGGAATGACAAGTTGCCGGACGGGTCTGACTCCTGCTGAAAACCAGCGCCTTTTCACGGCGCACAATATTTTTTCAAAGAATCATAATTTATTCCTAACCAATTTTGTCACTTGCTTTGCCTGAATGTCAATAGCCTCTGCACAAAAATGGTAGTCATCAGTGTAATACTCCGGATGCCCTTTCATCAATGTAGAAAGATCGTTAACCGGAGCATTGATACTTTTCGCAAGTTCAGAAGCGATTCTGTTACGTTCTTGTATACGGGGAATCAAACACTCCTTGCCTCCACCTTCTTTTGTGGGAGTTGACAGAGCTATAATAATTCTTGCTTCGGGCAACTTGTCACGAATCAATGCCAATGCGGCTTTGTATCCCTGCCGATACTCTTCTTCGGTATATTCAAATCCATGCAGGCCATTATTGAAATGAATAACATCAAAATCATAATACTCAATAACACTTTGCAACTGTACAATAAACAGAGGATCGGCAACGCACGTTGAAGTCGTTAGGTTCGCACAATACGCTTTACCTTGAAGTTCTTTTTCCACACTCTTATAGTAATGCTTGGTAATTGAGTCCCCCACCATTAAAACCTTAGGCAAATCCGTTTTATTCACAGAGGGAATCCACACATTACACCACTCGATATCCTCACGATACACCTGAGTTCCTGACCTAAAATGAGTATCGCGGCCAATACATCCACTGATGCATACCAGAGATATTGTCAATAAAAGAGGTGGTAACAGCAATTTTCTATGCATTAACAATTCCTTTCCTATACACTTCTCACAACGAAAAAAAACGCCAAATCAATAAGACGGTCCGATGGCGATAGAATAATTAATTCAACGTCTTATTCTTCGGTACAACAAACTGGTCAATAATATCAATCCCTTCTTGTTGAACAGTCACTTTAAGCTTCTGCTCCGTTGCATCGACCTGTGTTACCGTCCAATGTGAGCCGACAACAATTGGAAAGCGGTTATTTATTTTGCCTGGCTCCATTTTTATGTATTGATGCAGATGTCCGCACAGCATTATATCAACACCCTTTTCATTAAACGCCGGCAGCCACTTATCCGCAATCTCCATTTCACCGTAGAACCGAAATTTTGGCAACTTCTCATTTCTGGGTGCATACGGCGGAATATGCGACAGTACAACCCGGAAGGCGGCATTTTGAAACTCCGGGGTTTGCGATACCTTCTGCTGGAACCATTGCAATTGCTCTTGCCGATAACGATCGAAATCCACTAACCCATAATACTCGGAATTATCATCAGGCTTGTCTTCCCCGGAATCCATGACAATAAAACACACCGGTCCATGCCTGAAGGAATAGTAAAACTTACCATCCGGAGGCGGAAAATAGTGACTCAGAGTTCTGGCTAATTTCCCCCTGACTTCATGATTGCCCATGACATACACAAAGGGTTTTCGGCGTGCAAAATGCTTAACACTGATATCAAGAAACCCGTCAAAAAGCTGGCTTTCCCTGGTAAAATAATTTATCATATCGCCGTTATAAATCACGAAATCAACGCCTTCGGTTCCGGCGCTTGTCAGCATTTCATCGAGCCGTTGTACTTTTTCGTGCACATCGCTAATAGCAAAAAAAGAAATCTTTTCTTTGTTTTCATCTAACGTCGTAAAAGAGTACGGTCCATCAGTAACGGTATCACCAAATACAACCTTATACGGCTGAAAAACTAAAATCTCTTTTGAAACAACACAGTATACATAGCTTGTTCCCGGCCGGAGTCCTTCAAGGCGAATGCTGTGCAACATTGTATCGGCATTAACCAAGCCGTGGTGGCTGCTGACAGCGGTATTTTCATCCGTACTTTTAAGTCCCCACTGGACTTTAGAGACACAGTTTTTATTTGTCATCCATACCACAGTCACAGCATCCTCCCGAAGATGTTGTAAATACGGCCCATGAACAACAGATACCGGTTCCGCAGTGATTTCCGAAATTGCGAAACTGCTTATCGATATTATTGCAAGAACAATGGCAGTCAAGATCCTTCCTTTCTGCACAGGGAATCCCCTTTTTTATGGATACATAGTATCATAAAATCATTTAATATAATATTCTAAAACCCCGGCAATCGCGATAACTTTATTAAGGCACC
>JAHDQI010000274.1 GCA_018433925.1 Phycisphaerae bacterium
CAGCGGGTCGAAACTTCCTCTTCTGTACTTTTCAAAAAGCCCTTGGCCTTACGGGGGGTATTATACCATAAAAATATTAAAAAGCAAGTATAAAATAAAAATAATTTGAAAATTAATAAACTTATTCATGAATCTATCCGATATCGATCGGTCCGGAATAAAAAGTATCGTTTTTGAATATTTTTGGAAAATTCGGATTTTGTTATCAACCTGCCGGGGGGATGCGGCGGCCTATCAATAGAGCTTGGGATGCTTTAATCCGCCATAATGGATATATAATATGCAGTATCAGTTTTATTCTTGACAAGATTGCCGGTTGGCGGTATTATTGGATTTGACAATTGAATATAGAAAGTACACTGTACTTGAGACGTTTCACCGTAAATCGCCAGTTTCAAGACATGGAAGCTCGTTTATGTCGGTGTCCCGATTCGGGGCACTGTCGGCGTGGCTTCCATGGGTTCTGGCGAACCTTCGGTGAACGCGTATCGGCGGTGCCTCTTTATTCTTACGGGGTCGGCTCGTGAGGGAGATCAAAGAGAAGGATTCATTCTGAAAGGCGTGAGGGATGGGTAATCGAAGGGGTTTTGAGGGGATGTGGATTCTGTATATCATTTTATTGGGTGTTCTGCCGTGGGGAGGGTCCGCAGAGGCCCTGGGGGATCCGGAAAAGATGATGATGACTTTTGAGGAATTTTACGGGGCAGACGCCAATGAGATCGGCGATCATTATCCCGGAATTTGTTTTGAGGAGCTCAGCACGGGGTGGGACTGGGTTGTCTGTGATGTGACCACAGGAAACTACAATGCCTCTTCGTGGCCGTCAAAAATAATTTGGGGATGTGACGAAAAAGGTAATTGCGGCAGCTTTTGGATGTATGATAATGTCTGCGCCTGGACGGGGATGCCGGGCGAAGGCGGGCGGATTTCTTTTGCTAATGCCTATACCTATTCTGTTGATGTCAGTTATGGCTGCGCCCATGCATTGACCCTGGAGGCCTACGATGCGAATGATCTTTTGCTTGATTGGGATAGCGGGCCGGCCAATTTGCGGGGTTCGGATGGGACGGGCAACCAATCCGGTCCGGGGACCCTTTGTGTGGATGCGCCGCCGGGGACAATTATCCAATACGTCGTGATCCATGATATGGGCAATATCTGGCTTGTGGATAATATCCTTCTCGGCGCCCGGATGGATGTGGTCAAGTTGGATGATGTTAATGAACTGACCGAATGTGTCTCGCCGCTGTCGGAGGATCCGAATGTGGTCTATACGATTGCGATTTCCTCGAAATACCGGGATCAGACGAATCTGTTCATTGTGGATCAACTGCCGCGGGAGGCGGATTTTCTCGGCGCTGCGCCGGAAGAAACCGATCCGAATTTCGGGTATGACTGGATCCATCATACGTATACGTGGACGCTGGATACCCTGGCCGGATATGATCCGAACGATCCGAACGGTCCGGCCGATCCGAATACGTATTTTTATTTGACGACGCGGGTCAATTTTACGGCTGAGCCAATGAGTGAGATGGTCAATGCGGTGACGGTGGACAGCGACCAGTGGAGCGGGGCGTATGCGGAGGAACGGACGCCGATCTGCTGCTGGGGGCCGGATGTGATTTATGTGGATCGCAACGCGCCGGGGTATGTTCAGACGGGGACCTGCTGGATGTATGCGTA
>JAHDQI010000251.1 GCA_018433925.1 Phycisphaerae bacterium
GCGGGCAAGGCCGTTGTGCAAAGCGAGACTTGGTACAACGATATCGGCCAGGTCGATCTATCGAAGGATGCCCACGGCATCACGACCAAGTACGAATACGATGCCCTCGGCCAACTCACCGAAACGCTCGTCTACGAAAGCTACAATGCCTTCGCGGCCCATTACCCGGGCTACCCGGCCGATCAGTCCGGCCTGCTGTCAATCTCCCGGACCCTCTACGACACCGACGGCCGCGTCCTCGTCTCCGTCGGCCCGCGCGATCCCAACTGCCCCGAGTTGCCCACCGGCACCCAGACCCTCTACGACACCGACGGCCGCGTCACCGAAACCCGCCGCTGGCCCGCCGTCTCTATCACGATGCAGGATATCGTCAAAGACGGCAAAGTCATCGGCCGCAAGGCCGCCGGCTGGAAAACCAGCGGCATCTCCCCCATCCCCGGCAACGAACTATCCCACACCCGTACCGAATACGACATCGCCGGCCGCATTAAAATGTCTATCACGCTGGATGAAGAAGGAAAAGAACAACCAACAAGCTACGAATATGACAAGCTAGGTCGTCAGACTGCCGTCATTGACCCCAATGGTCATATTATCACGTATGAAGCCGATGGCAAAACCATTGCCGAAGTAAGCTACACAGGCACACACCGAACCGAGACGCTCTATGAAGGTAATCAGCGAGTTGCCGCAACCGACGCTGAAGGCAATACAACCGAGTACGAATACGACGATCTCGGCAGAATGATTACCACAATTCTTCCGCCGACCGTCCTTGAAGGCCAGGGCTCCCCGGTCCATACCTTTTCGCATGTCGGCTATGACGCCATGGGCCGCAAACTGTGGGATGCCCAGCCGACGATCCAGTCCCTCCCGGAAAACGTCTCCGAAGCGGATAAGAAGTATTACTTTTATGATACCGCCGGCCGTCTGATCATGGTTGTTCTGCCGCCGGTAGACGATCCTGACGACGATCCCGATCAGGGCCCGACCGTCCATCCGATCTATCGCTATTACTACGACCAATCCGGCAACCAGACGGCCATTCTTGATCCGCTCGGCCGCGTGACCCTATTCGAATACGATCACGAAAACCGGCTGATCAAAAAGTACATGCCGTATCAGGTCACGTTTACCAATGTCGACCTAAGCGATTCGGCCGAATATGCCGACCTGGAGGCCGAAATCTACAATGACCTGCCCGCCGGCTGGAAATACGAGCAGAAGTGGTACGATTCCTTCGGCCGCATCGAGAAGGAAAAGGATTATAAGGGTCAGTATACCGTCTACGGCTATTACGATGCCTCGACCATGTACGGCGGCGGCCAGTTTTTCGGCTCTCCCGGCCAATTAATGCTCACGGATTACTACATCGCCGATCCGGCCCAGCAGAACAATCTGCGCAGCAGTATCCTGTATACCTATGACCGCCTCGGCCGCACGCTCACCGAGACCATGGTCGAATATGACCTGGTCTCGCAGGTTTTGACGGTAATCAGCCAGCAGAGCTGGAGTTACACCTATGATGTTGACGGCAGCCTCACGCGGATTGTCCACACGGATGAAACTGACTCGCAGAATCCGGTTACCGTCAGCACGCTGGACTACACCTACAACCCGGTCACCGGCCAAAAAAACGCCGCGCAAACCGGCAGTTCCATTACCGGCTGCGGCTACGATGCTCTCGGTCGTCTCGAAACCGTCTCTTCTCAGATCTACAATGACGGCCAATTCGAGTCCCGCGGCACAACCACCTACGCCTACAACCCCAACGGCAGCCGCGCCTCGGTAACCCTGCCCAACGGCATCTTCACCGAATACACCTATAACGCCGCCAACCGCCTGACCAACCTGACGCACTATAAAGACGATGACAAAGACAAAACGATTACCAGCTTCACATACTCGATTTACGCCAACGGCATGCGGTCGGCAGCGCAGGAACAGTTGCGGTATCCATCCGGCGGCACGGATGAAAACCCGACCGTCGAATACGGCTACGATAACCTCAACCGCCTGACCGACGAAGCCACAACCGGCAATGGGTATGACGGCAGCTATACATACGATCTGGCGGGCAATCGCCTCCAGCGTGTGGTAGTTGCTCCCAATGGAACCCTGACCACGACCTATAGTTATGACACCGCAGAGCCCGACCGTCTCCAATCCGAATTGCATTCAGGCCCCGTTGCCATGCTGCCGGTCGGAGACCATCAGCACTATTGCGCCTATGCAAATCCCGGCGGCGGTATCTATTACCAACAGGCCGGCAGGGACAAACGAATCAGCTTTTTCCGTGCATGGCTGCTCGGTTTGCCCAGTGTGTTCAATGAAGTGCTGTTCTATACGCTGATAGGCCTGGTCCTTGTGGCACTGCTGTGGCCGATTCTCCTGCGCCAGTGGCATCGCCTCCATCATGGATACGACCCGCTTTCCGCCCCGGATTTAAAACTCTGGCATCGGATGCTGTGCGTCCTGTTCTCGTTTATCTTCCTGGTTGGCCCGGAATCCTTCCAGATTGCCTCGCAGGCCGCCGTCCAGTACAGCAGCATCAACACGCTGGCCTGGGGCAAGGGCGGCCGCACTATCACCTACGACTACGATGACAACGGATCGATGATCAGCAAGGTCACCGCCGAAGGCCAGACCACCATCGAGACCGTAACCTATGAATACAATCTCCGCAACCGCCTCAAAAAGGTCACCACCGACCATGAGAACGGCACCATAGACTATGCCGAATATACGTACGATCCATCCGGCATCCGCGTCCGGTCTCACACATGGACGGAGGTCTCCGGCAGCCCGCAGGATGAGAAAACCGTCCTTTATCTTGTCGATCACGATAATCCGACCGGTTACGCGCAGGTA
>JAHDQI010000158.1 GCA_018433925.1 Phycisphaerae bacterium
AAGACTGGCCGTCTTTGACCAGACTGGAAACATTGAGATACACATGTCCCTGCTTGGTGAATTTGATGGCATTATTGAGCAGATTCAGCAGGCATTGCCGCAGACGAACCACATCCGTTCGGATCATGGATGGAAGTTCCTTACACCGGATGACCTCAAATTCCAGTCCCTTCTGGATCGCCATCGGACGTAGCATTGAGTCCAGGTATTCCAGAAGCTGGGGAAGGGAGGTGTCTGCAAGATCGATGGACATTTTCCCAGCCTCAATTTTTGAAATGTCCAGAATGTCGTTAATCAGTGAAAGCAAGCCTTTGGCGCTGCTTCGAATCACATTGACGTACTTATATTGTTCCTCCGTAAGGGCCTCCTCTGAAAGAATGTCCCCAAATCCCAGGATCGCATTCATCGGCGTGCGGATCTCATGGCTCATGCTGGCCAGAAAGGCACTCTTGGATCGATTGGCCTCTTCTGCCTTTTGGGCCATCTCTTCAGCCCGCTCCTTGGCTTCCCGCAGATGTTCCTGCGCCCTGCGCAGGGTCACCAGCTCTTTCTGGGCCGTGATATCCTGGAAAAAACACTGGCAACCGGCCTTTTGGTCAGAAAAGCTTCTAAAGAACGAGGTGAACAAGGTCACATAGATCTTCTTGCCGCTCTGGGAACAAAGGGTGATCTCTTTACTGCCGATCGTATGGGTATGCAGTTCTTCCAGCAGTTTTACCTTATCTTTCGGATGGTCCCAAAAAGGATCCGGCAGGAAAACCTGCCCCAGGACCTCGGACCGGTCGGCAATGCCCAGCATCTTCAGCAAGGCCGCATTGATATGGGAAATTTTCCAGGCTGCATCCATAATCAGGATCCCATGGGGAGATACCTCTAATTGCCGGATATATTCTTTTTCCTCCTGGCGGATCTTGTCATTGACGCTCATGAACATATCGGTCTGGGTCACGATCCCAGCAATCCGGTCCTGCTGTTGAACGACCACTCGCCGGACCTTATTTTGACTCATGAGTCGATAGGCGGAAAACAGGCTGCAGTCCTCAGCCACAGACAGCAGGGGGGCTGACATGACCTCCCGAAGCAGGACCTTACTGGGATCTCGCTGGAGGGCAAGGACACGTTTGATATAATCCCGCTCGGTAAAGATCCCTGCCGGTTTGCCGGCTTCAGTGACTACGACACAGGAAAGCTGGTCTTCGTACATTCGATTGGCCGCCTGCTCGGCCGAGACGCAGCCTTCTAAACTCACCACTTTGCGGGTCATAATCTCCCGGACCTCTTTCCAGATCCCATAGGAACACAGCACCCGCAGGACCCAGCTGCGGGTAATGACACCGCTGATCTTCCCATCTTCGGTCACGGGGAGTTTGGTGATTCTTTTTTCTTCCATGATCTGGCTGGCCTCCCAGACCGAAACATCACTGGGAACTGTATGAAGAGGGCTGGATAGAATGTCTTTGGCCTTCCGGGAGAAAAGACCGTTTTGCAGGCAATCGGTTCGCTTAAGCAGGTCGGTTTCTGTGATCAGACCTGCAATCTCCTGATCCTGCCCAACTAAAACAAAAGAAATCTTTTTCTGGTCCATCAGACCTGCAATGTCCCCAATGGGTGTCTGTGGATCCACGGTGGTATAGTCTGTGTACTGGATCTGTCCGACTGTGACGGGGCGCTGAAACATCGAAAATCCGCAGGCTCCCTTCGCCCGCGATTCGATCATCTGCAGGGTTTCCATCCTGGTGTTCCTTTCCACTGGACTGCATCTCAAATCATGCCCCCGGGCAAACACCCGCTACCTCCTGAGATTTTTATTCGGATAAAAATCCAGAGCATTTTATTGAAAATCGACTTCCTAAAAAAGGAAATCACTTTATGAGTGTAAATCCGTCCAAAGCCCGATAATGATCCTCTAATTGACCTACGAGGGTGGAAAAACTCATCCTCAAATGGGAGATTTAATCAGTGGGAAAGTAGAAAAATTTCTTTTTATTCACAACGTCTTATATTCATCATATGGTTTTTACAATATATGAAAGACAAGGATACAAAGGGTTCCAAGGCG
>JAHDQI010000190.1 GCA_018433925.1 Phycisphaerae bacterium
CCTACAATGGCCTTGTTCGGCTGAATTACGAATCCTGTCAATTGCGAGACCAACTGACTGGTTCTGTAAATCTCGCGGGTATTGATTCCCGTCGTCACCGGTCCGAAAAAGTCCGGCCGGGTGTGAATGGCCATCACGATTTCTTCCATCGCTGCGTTGCCTGCCCGTTCTCCAAGCCCGTTGATCGTACATTCCACCTGCCTGGCGCCGTTTCGAATCCCCGCAAGTGAATTGGCCGAGGCCATCCCGAGATCATTGTGGCAATGGGTACTGATGATTGCCTTCTCGATTCCTTTTACGTTTTCTTTCAGCTTGGCGATGATCTCACCGTACTCATGGGGCAATACATACCCTACTGTGTCCGGAATATTAAGGGTTGTCGCACCGGCTTCAATTACCGCAGTCAGGATCTCATACAAAAATTCGAGTTCGCTCCGGCAGGCATCCTCCGGTGAAAATTCCACGTCATCGGTGTGCCGGCGGGCCATTTTCACGGCTTCAACTGCCATTTTCAGCACCTGATCGGGCTTTTTGCGGAGTTTATGCTCCATATGGATCGAACTGGTGGCGATAAACGTGTGAATCCGTTGTTTTTCGGCCGTCTTTAGGGCTTCTCCGGCCGCCGTGATGTCTTTTTCATTGGCACGGGCAAGCCCGCAAATGACCGGACCATGAACCTGCTCGGCGCAAAGTCGGGTCGCCTCGAACTGAGCCGGTGAAGAGACCGGAAACCCCGCCTCGATTACATCAACACCGAGTTTGGCCAATTGATGGGCAATTTCAAGTTTTTCGCTGATGGAAAGTGAGGCACCGGGGGATTGCTCACCATCCCGCAATGTTGTATCGAAAATGACTACTTTTTCTCTGTTTTCAATTGTCATAATTCTATCTCCGATAATGGGAATATCTCAAATGGAAATAGTATGCCAAAAAAGCGCAAAATTTCCACTGGAAACTGAAAAAACGCTGATTTAGAGAGTATGTAATGTAGTTCGTTTGCGCCGCCTACGGGCGCAGGATAAGCAGGCCCAAAAGGGCTGAGGTAATGCAGCAAACTCTTGTTTTGATCTTCATGCCGTTCATTAAAACTGTTTCTCGGCCAAAAGACAAGGATTTTTTACTGTTTTTTGAGAATTTATTTTTTTACCGGTTCTAACATCAGCCGGGCCTGTGCCGGTTCAATAACAAGTTCTGTAATCCGTGCCGTATGATCGGAAATCGAGACGATTGGATCAAACGGCTGGTTTGTAACAAAAGCCAGATTGACGGATTCAACCGGATCGTTTAAATCAAAATTTTCCGATACGTATTTACGGGCCAGGTGACGAGCCAGGGGGGTAATCGGCAAGGCCCCCAAATAGACGGACTGGATATTCAAATTCATCATTCCCCCTTCGTCCAGGGCGGGTTTTCCGACTATTGACAAAATCGTCGAAAGTCCCTTAAAGTCAATTTGGGCCATTAAAACGCTCTGTTCCGGCGAGAATGTCACTACCGGCTGGTAAATTGAGATTCCCTCGAAGGCCAGCGGCCAGGGGCAGCGTGAAAAGATGTCATTGATTCCTTCCTGGTCCACGATCAGTTCAAAAGGCCGGTCAAGCTGGACGTGATTATAGAAGTCCGGGCCCAGTTTGTGGGTTAAATAAGGGCTGACTTCCCGTGGATCTTCCGGGGCAATCGGGGTATAATTTTTGGGGTTATAGGCGACCAGAATAATCAGGATTGCCGCCAGCAGAAGGGAAAAACCGGCCGTAACGGCCGGCCAAAGCCGACGTCTTCGTTTTTGGCCTGTCTGTAATTCTTTTTGGTTTTCCATCGTTTTATGCCCAAAAGTCACTTGCCAGTTTGAATGAAGATGATTATAGTGACACCTCTTTTGGATAAAAGCAAATTTTAACTGGAAATAGCGGATCTGTTAGGAGTTTATTGTGGCCAGTCATTTTGGTGATCGACTTTGTCAGGCGGTACAGAAAAAAAGCACCCCGCTGATCGTGGGCCTGGACCCGGTATACGGGCGTCTTCCTGAAGCAATCCGGACGCATAAAGATATGAATGATTCTCAGGACTTGGGGGCATCCATCGATGCCCTGTTTGCTTTCTGCAGCCGGGTGTTGAAAATTGTTGCCCCGATTGTTCCGGCCGTGAAGATCAATATTGCCTATTTCGAAAAATACCTGTGGGAGGGAATGGAAACGTATTATTCCCTGCTCAGTGAGGCCGAGGCCCTCGAGTTGGAGGTCATCGGCGACATCAAACGCGGCGACATCGGGCACACCGCCAAAAGCTATGCGGAGGCCCACCTGAAAAACCCGGACTTTGTCGGTATGGAGGATCTGATCACTCCCGATGCGGTCACGATCAACGGGTTTGCCGGGGCTGACGGCATTTTGCCGTTTGCCGATATGGCGGGCGACCAGGGCAAGGGCGTCTTTGTCTGGGTGCGAGCCAGCAATCCTACGGCCTCGTCTGTTCAGGATTTTGCGGATGCTTCCGGCGTGAAGATGTATGAGAAAATGGCTGAGATCGTAGGTGAGATCGCCAATCAGAACAAACGCATTGGGGCCTCCGGGTACAGCAATGTGGGCATGGTTGTTGGCGGCACCAGTTCGGATCAGACCTCGCTTCTTCGGCAGCGTTATCCGCGTTGCTGGTTTCTCGTGCCCGGCTACGGCTCCCAGGGAGCCGGACCGGCCGAATGCCTGCGATTCTGCAATAAGGACCGCATGGGTGCTCTGATCAACGCCTCCCGGTCCATTATTTATGCCTACGAAAACCCGAAATACACTGAGCAGTTCGGCGACAACTGGGAAAAGTGCATTGAACAGGCCGCTATCGATGCCAAGATGGATCTGGCGAAAGCCAGCATCTGAGTGAGGCGGCAACCGGCTATTTTTTCTGTTTGATCTTTTTCTGATATGCCAGGGGGATAATCAGGATGGCACAGGGTGCGTTCCGGGCCACTTTTTCCGTAACATTGCCGAAGAAGGCCTTGCTTAGTGAGCCCTTTCCCTGCCGGCCGATGACAATCAGGTCCACGTCCTGCTCTTTGGCGAAGTCGAGGATTTCCTGATAATCTTTGCCGACCCGAAACTCGGCCTGAAAGCCGATCTCCGCGGGAATCTTGGCTCGATAGGTTCGGTCGAGGCGTTCCTCGATGTCCTGCTTGGCTTTCTGGTCCACATCCTCGACTTCATAAATATATCCCTTCCAGAACTGGGCATCCGATTCGGGTACGACATGGAGCAGAAACAGCGTGCAATTCGGATTTTGGCGGGCCAGTTTCAGGGCATATTGAAACGCAAAGTCGGCATTTTCCGAGAAATCCGTACAAAACAGAATTTTCTGAAACGACGGCAACTGGGGCTTTTGCGAGTCCATGACGGGATTCTCCATTATCGGATCAGATTGGGCAAATACAAAGCGATCTGCGGAAACATAATCAGCAGAATCGAGGCGGCCACAAGGGCGAGCAGGAAAGGAATGGCTCCTTTAAAAATTGTTTGCAGGGGCACATCCCGCTCAATGCCGCTGACGACATAGACGTTGACGCCTACCGGCGGAGAAATAACGCCCATTTGCGTGACTACCACAATGACCACGCCGAACCAGACCGGGTCAAATTGCAGGTCTACGATGACCGGGTAGAAAATGGGGATGGTCAGCATAATCAACCCGAGGGCATCGACAAAACAGCCGGCGACCAGATAAAACAGGATGATAAACGCGATAATCATCCAGCCGGGCAGAGGCAGGGAGGCCAGGAAGGAAGCCAGTTCATAGGGAATCCTTGTGATGGCCAGAAAGCGGCCGAAGATTACGGCTCCGGCCACGATAATCATGACCATGCAGGATGTGCGTACTGTTTCCTGCAGGGAGCGGGTCAGCATTTTGAGCGAGAATTTTTTGCGAATGACAGCGATCATCATCGCCCCGGCGGCTCCGACCGCTGCCGCTTCCGTGGGAGTGAACAGGCCTCCGAACATTCCCCCGATCACCAGAAGGAACAAAAGCAGCGTTTCGATGACACCCAGCAATGACTTGACTTTTTCTGTCAGGGTGGCCCTGGGTCCGGCCGGGCCGAGATGCGGCCGCAGTTTGCAGTTTATCAGGATGGTCAGACAAAAGAGAAAGGCGATCAGGATGCCCGGCAGGATTCCGGCAATAAACAGGCGGCCGATGGATTGTTCGGTCAAAATGGCATAGACAATAAAGACTACGGAGGGGGGGATGAGCATTCCCAGCCCGCCGCCGGCGGCGACGGTTCCCGTGGCCAGTTCCATGTCATATTTATACCGCTTCATTTCCGGGAGGACGACAGAGGCCATTGTGGCGGCTGTGGCAGGTCCGGAACCGCAGATGGCTCCAAAGGCCGTACAGGCACCTACTGTGGACATGGCCATGCCCCCCGGCCAGTGTCCCATCCATTTATAGGCGGTGTTGAACAGCCGCCGGCTGATGCCTGAGTGAAAGGCCAACTGTCCCATGAGGACAAACAAGGGGATTACGGTCAGTGAGTAGGATGAGAAGGTATC
>JAHDQI010000262.1 GCA_018433925.1 Phycisphaerae bacterium
GGGCGGCAAGCTGCATCTACTGCCGGCGAATGCTGCCCGTGCTGACCGAACTGGCCGTCGATGAGTCGGCCGGGTTTGCCGTGGCCCTCGTCTCGCTGGACACCCAGCCCGAGGCCCGGGAAAAATACGGCGTGCAGGCGATTCCCATGCAGATTTTTTACGATGCGCAGGGCCGTGAACTCGACCGGCATACGGGCATGCTGACCAAAGAGCAGATATTCGAACGCTGGCGCCGGCTCGGTATCGACCCGGGGCCCTCCGGCTAAAGGAGCCGGCCGGGCAGGACGCTTCGTTTTGCCGGATCGTATCAGATGCCGTTTTGATTGCGGCGCAGGAGATCGGAGCCGTCGCACGGACGAGCGGACCGGTATCCCTTCAGCGGCAGGATGTGTTCATGGATCATATCCAAAAAGTCCTGTGGATACGGGAAGAACGCGTCCTCCACCTCATCGGGCGGCGTAATCCAGTTGCGGGCGCCCAGCACCACCGGCGGGGCGTCCAGCTCGTCAAAGGCAAGCTGCGAAATCGTCGAGGCCATCGTATGCAGATAGCTGCCGCGCTCGCACGCGTCGGAGGCCAGCAAAATCTTGCGGGTCTTTTTGACCGATTCGAGCACCGGCTCGTAATCGAACGGCACCAGCGAGCGGGCGTCGATCAGCTCACAGTTCAGCCCGTATTGCTCTTCGAGCATCCGGGCCGCCTCCCTCGCGCGGTAGAGCGTCGCCCCGATGGTCAAAATCGTCAGGTCCCTGCCTTCCTTGCGCACGGCCGGCCGGCCGATGGGCACTTCATAATACCCTTCCGGCACGCCGCCCGGCTCGAACTCCTCGGCGATGCCATACAGCCGCTGGCTTTCAAAGAAGACCACCGGATCAGTCCCGGTCAGGGCCGCGTTCATCAGCCCCTTGGCGTCGTAGGGCGTCGCGGGAAAGACTACCTTCAGCCCCGGCAGATGGGCGCACAGCGAGGTCCAGTCCTGGCTGTGCTGGGCGCCGTATTTGCTGCCGACCGAGACGCGCAGCACCACCGGCATCTTCAGCAGGCCGCCGCTCATGGACTGCCACTTGCAGAGCTGGTTGAAGACCTCGTCCCCGGCCCGGCCGAGGAAGTCGCAATACATCAGTTCGGCAATCACCCGCCCGCCTTCCAGTCCGTAGCCGACGGCCGAGCCGACAATGGCCCCTTCGGCAATCGGACTGTTAAACAGCCGGTGATACGGCAGGGCCTCGGTCAGCCCGCGATACACCGCGAACGCCCCGCCCCAGTCGCGGTTTTCCTCGCCGTAGGCCACCAGCGTCGGATCGGTATAGAACCGGTCCAGGATGGCTTCAAACAGGGCGTCACGGAACACCACGCACCGGGTGTCCTTGAGCCGCTGACCGTTTTCGTCCCAGGCCGAGCGGCTCTTGCCGGCCAGGCCCTGCACCCGAGGGTTCTCTTCTTGGCTCAGCAGCGCCTCAGGCTTGCGCGACGGGTCCATCGAGTCGACCTTCTGGTTGGAAAACATGGTCTGCTCCAGCAGGCAGCCGACCTTTTTGAGGTCCGCCCGCGGCGAAACGGAAAGATCCACCGCCTTTCGGCAGGCCCGGGTGATTCGTTCTTCGGCCTTTTTCGCGATCGCGTCAATGGCTTTCTGATCGCAGACACCCGCGGTCACCAAATCCTTCGCATAATGGACAATCGGGTCCTGTTCCTGCCAGGCCTGCACCTCTTCTTTTTCGCGGTAGCTGCTCTGGTCCGACGGCGAGTGGCCGCTGTAGCGATAGGTAATCGTATCGAGCAGCACCGGGCCGTCGCCGCGCCGGAGAATCTCTTTCTTGCGTGCGATGGCATCGGCCACGGCCAGCGGGCTGTAACCGTCCACACGCTCGGCGTGCATCTGTTCCGGGTTGATGCCCGCTCCCAGCCGGGCCAGCATCCCGAAGCCCATCGTTTCGCCCTGCGGCTGGCCGCCCATGCCGTAAAAATTATTAATAAAGTTGACGATCAGCGGCAGGCCCCCGCGATAGGGTTTCTCCCACAGCTTTTTAAACTGGTCCATCGCGGCAAAACAGATGCCTTCCCAGACCGGCCCGCAGGAGGAAGAGGCGTCGCCGATGTTGCCGATGACGATCCCCGGCTTTTGATTGACTTTTTTAAACAACGCCGCCCCGACGGAGATATCCCCGCTGCCGCCGACGATGGCGTTGTTGGGATAAACCCCAAACGGCGGGAAGAAGGCGTGCATCGAGCCGCCCATGCCTTTGTTGAAGCCCGGCTCCCGGCCGAAGATCTCCGCCAGCGTACCGTAAATCAGGAAATCAATCGCCAGGTCTTTGACGCTGCCGGCGGCGTCCTTTTCCACGATCCGAAGACACTGCCCGCCGAAGTAGTTTTCCATGATGTCCGTCAGGGTCTTGTCGTCGAGTTTGTCAATCGCCGAGAGCCCCTTGGCCAGAATCTCGCCGTGGCTGCGGTGGCTGCCGTAGATGTGGTCCTCGCGGCCCAGGTGATAGGCCATGCCCACCGCGGTGGCCTCCTGCCCGATTGAAAGATGGGCCGGTCCCTTGTGATTGTATTCGACGCCCATGTAGGACCCGCGCAGCTTGATCTCGTTCAGCATCGTCTCAAACGTGCGGATGATCATCATATCGTGCTGAATGCGGACCAGGTCGGCTTGGCTGTAGCGGTCCAGCTCCTCGGCAACGGTCTTCTTGTATTGGTTGACCGGTATCGGCTGGAAGGTAATCTGGCCGCTCGTTCGGCTTTCTTTCGGACATATCAATTGTGATTTTGGCATGGTTTGACTCTTCTTTTCTCTCAGGGTTCAGGGAATATACAGTGAATTTGATGTTCACGGAAAAAATCCATCCACTCAGGATCGGGCTTTGTTTCCGTCACAATAGTCGAAACAGTCTGAAAATCGACAATTTTATACAGGGCCGGCCGGTCAAATTTGCTGCTGTCGGCCAGCAGGATTGATTCGCGGGCATGGCGGGCGGCCAGC
The DNA here is from genome assembly GCA_018433925.1 of Phycisphaerae bacterium. Taxonomy (GTDB): domain Bacteria; phylum Planctomycetota; class Phycisphaerae; order Sedimentisphaerales; family Anaerohalosphaeraceae; genus JAHDQI01. The sequence goes on from JAHDQI010000262.1 coordinate 2,987, forward strand.
CGAAGCAGGTGAGCGCTTTCGATATCCACAGAGGTCAGTCCGAAATCACGCACCATCCCGTCGGTACCCAGAAACGCGCGGTAGCCCCGCAGACGCTCCAGGGTCTCCAGGGCCAGCGGCCCGACCGTATCCATCCGCTGCGGCCGGTACTGCCCGCCGAGCATCAGTACATGCAGGCCGGGGGCCTCCAGCTCCTGGGCCGTACGGACGGAACTGACGATGACGGACAGGCGTTTTTTGGCCCGGAGGAACGCCGCCATACTGAAACAGGTTGTTCCCGAATCGATGTAAATCTGATCGCCGTCCTGCACCAGATCGGCCGCCAGCTTGGCGATGGTCTTCTTGGCCTCGATGTTACGCATGGATTTGGAAAGGAAAGACGTGTCGGAATTGCGGGCCATCCCTGCTCCGCCGTGGGTCAGCTCGACCAGGCCTTCCGCGGCCAGGCCGTGCAGATCCCGCCGGACCGTTGCTTCCGAGACCTCCAGGTGGTCGGCCAGTTGCCGGACGGAAACATGTTCCTCCTGATAGACCAGGGCTAAAATGCCTTCTCGTCTTTGCTGCATGGTTGGTATCATTCTTTCAATTTCTGGTTAGGACGAATATCAGTATAATTAAAGCATATTATTTCATAAAATCAACAGAAAAATGAAATATTATGCTTGAAATATGATCGATTTTGATATATTTTTGAAAAAAACAAAATGATAGTTAAGGAAAAGTGGATGTTTCTTATAAAAATACCCCGGAAACTGAAGGCCGCCGAAGGCCTCATCGAGAAGTGGATTGCAAACGAGGCAGCCCCCCTCCAAAAGGGAGACGTTCTGTTCTCCTTCAAGACGGCCGACGAAATTGTAGAGATTCGATCTCCGCAATCAGCCACCCTTTTAAAAATTGTATCGCCTGCCGGTTCTCTGGCCGCGGCCGGTCAGCCGGTTGGAATTCTCGGCCGGCCGGGAGACGATGTCGAAGGGGTTTTGCGGCAATTAAACAGCACCCGGAAACCCCAGCCGGAACCGCAGACAGCCCCCAAAGAAGACAGCCCCGCCCAGGAAATCAAACACCCCGTCCACAAAGAGGAAAAAATGACTCCGCAATCCAAGCCGACAGCCCCGGCCGGAAAGGTAATCCCGATTTTAATGCCCCAGGCCGGTCAGACGATGGAAGAGGGAACGCTGCTTTCGTGGAAGGTAAAAGAAGGCGACCGCGTCGAGGTCGGCCAGATCCTCTTTGAGATTGAGACGGATAAGGCGACGATGGAAGTCGAGGCGGTCGATGCCGGCCGAATCGCCAAAATCGTGGTACCTGAAGGCCAGACGGTGGAGGTCAAAACACCCGTTGCCTACCTGGCCGAATCGGATCAAGAGGTGCAGGCGTATCTGGCCGAACAGGGCGGCGGACAACCGGCGGCGCCTTCTCAGCCGGCCCCGGCAACTCCGGCGGTCCCGCCGACACTGCCGCAGGGGGTCGTTGCGATTCTCATGCCCCAGGCCGGTCAGACGATGGAAGAAGGAACGGTGCTGTCGTGGAAGGTAAAAGAAGGCGACCGCGTCGAGGTCGGCCAGATTCTCTTTGAGATTGAAACGGATAAGGCGACGATGGAAGTCGAGGCGGTCGATGCCGGTCGGCTTTCGAAGAGCGTCGTATTCGAA
>JAHDQI010000265.1 GCA_018433925.1 Phycisphaerae bacterium
AAAGAATCCTCCAGTTTTCGAGCGAAATCGCGGTATCATAGGGATTTAGCAGTTCAAGGGCCACCTCGGCCGTATTGTTGGTAATATCGGTTCTCTGGATATACAGCTCCGAGATAAAGGGCTGGCGTTCGTAGCCGTAGATGACATCGGCCGCATCGAGGCCGAAGGCAAAGGCGGCCGGGATCGAGTTGGGGGCAAAGAACGGAACGGAAGGGTCTTCGACACTCAGGTTGGCGCTGGTTTCGGCGATCATCCTATTGATGATCTGTTGGGTGATATAGGTCGGGCGGCTGTCATACTGCGAGCCGAAAAGAGCGGCCGAGAAAGGGCCGGTCTGGGCTGTCTCGTCGGACCTGTCGTCGAAGTAGTCGATCATGTTGGCGACGATCCGGGCGGCCTTTCGGGCGGCGGCGGCGCGCGTGTTTCCCTGGCTGCCGTAATAGGCGCGGAAGGCATAGAGCAGATGGAGGATGTGGCGGCGGACCTTGTATTGATTTTGCAGGGCCACGGCCGGGTCGGGATCGTCTTCGGGGAACAGCAGGCGGCGAACACTGACGGGACGGCCGTCGTCGGGGGTAAAGAGCTTGCCGTAAATCTCTTTTTCCGCGTCGGTCAGGGCTTCGGCGAATGGATCTGTGCCGTAGCGGAGGTTGCGGTCGAAACTGTAGAACGTGCACACATGCCGCCGGTCATAATAATAGCCATAGGTATTGGCCGGGTCGGAAGCGTCCAAGTTGTCCGGGTTCATGCGCTGTTTCCAGATGCGCAGATCGTCGGAGGAATCGACCGGGATTCGCTTGACCCGCAGGGGGACATTCCAGCCACCGGTAAACTCGCCCCGCTCATAGTCAAAGGTCTCGTAGAGGCCATATATGTAGGGGGCGCCGGAGGTGTCGGTGATCTGCTCGAAGCGTGCCTGTGCCCGGCTGGTCAGCAGGAAGCGATTGCGCATCTCCAGTTCGTCGCCGAGGTCAAAGAGGGTATAGACCGGCAGCGGTTTGGGGGCGGGCGAGCCCAGTTCTTCCCATTTTCTCAATAATTCCGCATAGGGATTTTCGATATGCATGATGACATTTTCATGATAGTCATCAAAGTCATCGACGGGAGAAATGGGAGTGGCATTCCTTATTTTCGCTCTTCGGAGGCCGTCCGGAAGCGCCCTATCGATTCCGCGGAGGATTGCTTCGTAGTCCACTTCGCTGAGCCAGCGTCCCTGACCGGTCCAGGCGCTGGCGATGCGGGTTCGGTGGGCGGTGTTGAGGTTGAGCATGGCGCCATTGTCGATGATGCGGACGGCGGCGTAGATGACTTCGCCGCCGGGGGCGGGCTCGAACATGGGGATCCAGACGCTGTCGGCCACACCGTCGCCATCGGCATCGGCAGGCGCGCCGACAAAAATTTCCGAAGCGGGCTGATAATCGGGGACAATTCCGCTATGCTGAGGCAGAGCCCAGCCGGAATGCCCGTCCCGGATGATCCGGTCCCAGTTGTTGGGCGCGGGGATTAATTTTGATATGTACGGCCATCGGTAGAGGTCATCGTCGGGGTCGTCCGGGGTGCCGTTGTCGCCGATCCATTCGGGTTCGAGGGAGGCCAGCCAGGGGTCGGCGACGCCGGGGGCGTCGAAGGGTTCGTTGGAGGCCCCGCGGCCGTCGGCGAGGTTATTGGCCAGGTTGTATCCGAACAAATCCTGCATGAGGACCTGTTCGATTTTGCCGGTGACGGTTTGGACGGCCTGATCCATTTCATAATCGCGTCCGGCGGCGGCGGCCATGATATCGCCGACCCGCGCGATCATCAGGAACATGATGCCGACGACCGCCAGCAGGACGGTGACGACGACCACAAGGATCAGGGCCGATCCGCGGCGGGTTTGGTTGGTTTTGTATTTGGCTATCTGTTTCATAATCAATCCCCCGCAAACGTCAAGCGAGCTTGTCTGTCTGCGTCAGTTTAGCTGCACGATATATGTAAATGTCTTGCCATCGGGAAACACGCCTTTTGAATCGTAGAGGGTGAAAGTAAACTTGAGGGCCGAGCCCAGGCCGGGAATTTGGTCAAAATGGGCCTGGTCCAGCTCGGTTAAGTCATAATTTCCATGGATGGCTGTATACCCGGGGCCCAGCGCATGAAACTTGTAGGGATATATAATTCCGGGCACCTGTTCGACGTGAATTCCCGTTCCATTCGGGACGAAATCGGTGTCGCTGAAATCGCCGTCGCCGTCGGGGTCCACTTCGGGAATCCATCGTTTTTCGGCCTCGAACCAGCCCTGGACCTTAAACTCGCCGACGCCCTGGGCCAGGAGCATGTGGAGATTTTCGGCATTGGCCGGGTTCATCCGGATGCCGCGGTCGGTTCCGCCTGCGGGCGGAAAGACATCGACATCGAGAATTCGCTCGACCATGTCTGATTTTTCGCTTGCCGCCGAACTACTCCAAATCGGGTCGTCTCTCCAGTCATCGGCGGTGATTGTATCAAATTCATAGCGATTATTATCCACCGAGGTAAACGCGGAATAATCCGTGGGATTCGGAAACAGGATGGGATTGTTGGCGGCATTGAGTACGGTTTTGCTTGTATAGAGGTGCTGGGATCGTCCGAGCATCCGTTTTGCGGCGGGCATATCGGCGGCGCGCCGTCCGTTGCCGTCGCCGGCGAGCATGTAGCCAACCCGTGCGACGTGGCCGTGCAGGATATCCTGTTTCAGTGTGCCATTCTCATCATAGGGCCAGACATTATACGTATGGAAATTGCCCAGCGTAAAGAAGTAGAATCGATCGAGGCGAGTAAAGTCATCGACCGTGTTGTCGCCGGTTGTATCGATGCCCGGCACCCAGGCGATGGCGATTTCGCCGTCTTTCTGCAGGCCCTGGAGGTCGGCTTTGAGCCGTCCTGTAATGGCGTTGTATTTCTGCATGATCTCGGCGGTTGCGGCGGCGGCCCGCTGGGCGGCGACGGCGTAGCGAAAGACCATCGAGGAGATGGCCAGCAGCACGACGACGAGGAACATCGCCACGAGCAGTTCGACGATCGTAAAGGCAGCTTTTGTTTTCCGTTTCTTCATTGTCGGCAGTAAAGCACTTATTTGAGTATGTCGATACAGAGATTTCGGCCGGAGCCGACCGGCGGCGGAACGACCCAGACTATATTTGTTCCGGTGTACTCTTTGTCGAGCACGAGGGTCTCAAAGACGCCGTCGCTGTTGTTGTCTTTTCGCTGGAGGACCTGATAGGAAAAGCCGGAGGGGTCATAGTCGGCGATCAACCGGGTTCCCTCGGTAAAGAACAAGTGATTGGTTTGCAGGGGATAGGCCGGGCCGTCCTGCACTGTAACCTGTTCACTCCCCGCTACCGCCGTGATCTGTACCGGAATCGGCATGGGTCGGTCGGTCTGTGAGGTTGAAAACGCGGCGGCGGCGGAATCATAGGTAAATCCGTAATAGCGCAGGCCCTCGATTCGGCGGTAGAGAAAGACGCGGATGTCGGCTTCTGCGGGGAAAACCGGGTCGCGGCGGCAGAGGGCGGTCCAGCCGTATCGCTGTTTCTGGTCGGGATTCCGCTCGAAATAATCGGCCGGCAGAGAGGGATACATGGAATCAGCGGCCAGTTGCTTTTGGATTTCATCGTATAAGGCCGTAAAAAACGCCTCATTGGCCGGATCGGTCGGGTCCGGAAACGGATCGTTGATCGGGTCGAAATCGGGATCGACGTATTTTTTGTAAAAGTACCGCAGGGACTGGTCGGCCAGGTATTCGGGGGCAAAGAGGACCGAGTAAGTCGGAGAACTCGGAGGACCGGCGGGCAGTTTGGCCGGATCGAGGCCGTAGAGACGAACGAGGGCGGCGGCTTCTTCGGCGATGACGGGGGCGAGGGTCTTTTCGGCGGCCATGGCGGTCAGCTTCATGCCGGCCGGGAAGACGAGGGCAATGAGCATAAAGCCCATCGCGAGAATGCCGGTGGCCAGGAGGACTTCCGTCAGCGAAAAACCGAGTTGTTTTGTTTGGGTCCGCATCCGCTTATTTCCGTTTGGATTCCTTTTTTATCAACTGGCCCGAATAGGGGTTGACAAATTCTTTCTGAAGCGACTGGATATAGCCGGTAAACCGCTGACTCTCAGGGACTTCGGCCAGTCGCTTCCGGTCGTAAATATAAAATGAATGAATGCTCGGTTCCTGCTTAAGTCCATCAAGAGCCGTCTGGTCCTGATCGTCCTGATAAAACATCCCTATTTTGTTCTCTATGCTGTTGACATTGTCCGGGGTGTTGAAAACAGGGTCTACACTGCTGTCGTCCGTGACTCCGTCCCGATTTCTTACCCGGACCTGAAACTGGATCAACTGCCCCCCTTCCGAAAAGACAATGGAAAAGGTCTGCCTGTCCAGCAGTTCAAGGGGACTATCGAGCTGGCTGTCGGCGAGGAGCGGGCTTTCGAGCACTCCGATATTGGAGGGCAGCTTCATGGGCTTGCGGTTTGGAACCGCCATGAAACCCTGGGCCAAGTTTGTTTTGTCCGGATCATGGATGATGAAGATCATGTAAAAGTCGCCGCTGGTGTCCTGCTGAAACCGCACGCCTGCGGGAGTATTGCTGCTTACGGCCATGGCTCTTGCGCTGGTCAGTGCGGCGTCGATGAGTCCTCTGGCACCGGCGGAGTGTTCGAGGGAATCCATGATTTTTTTGGCGGTGGGTACAGAGATACCGAGCAGGACGGCCATGACGGCGACCACGACGACCACTTCGGTCAGGGTAAGCCCGTTCTTTCTGCCTGCCTGTTTCATGGTTTCCCGGTTTCCTGTCTGTTTGGTTTTCACGTGCAAATGGTTTTCGGTCTGTTAAAAATTAAACATATCGTCGGCTGTTCCATAGAGCCCGTCCGGCCCGGCGCTGTGCAGCAGAAAGGAATTGGCCCGGTACGGCCGAGGCGGATTGGCGAAATTCGGGTTTCGGATTCGGCTGTAAAAGAGATCCATCGAATCATCGGCGGCATCGGTCGCCAGCGGATGGGTCGTGGTGGTGCTTTGAAAGGGAACACTCATCGCGATAATGCCGCTATTGCTGCAAACGCTGTCGTTGAGGTTGAATGTATTTCCGATCCAGTTGGCCCGGATCGGGTCCATGCCGATGCGGTCGGTGCGTGCCCGGTAGTAGAGGATGGGCATGCCGTATTCGAGTCCCGAACGGGTCATTTTTCGTTTGAAGGCATCGGCCAGGACATAGGTCTCATCGATCATGCCGCCGAGGGCGGCCGAGCTGAAATATTGCGTAATCGCGACCGCGTTGGCCGTCTCCGGTTCGAGATAGGGTCCCTTGCGGGCGGCTAAATTATCGGCGGCCGACTGCGTCTGCGTGCCCCCGCCGGACATCGCAAAGCCGTCCGAGGCGTTGTAAATGCCCGGCGCGTTTTGGGGATTGGGGTCCAGCGTTCCGTCGCCGTTTACGTCGGCCAGGCCGCGTGCCCGAAATTCCGAATCCTGATGAAAGCCCAGTCCATCACGGCCGATGAGGGCCTCGGCCAGACGCTGTGAGGCGCAGGTAAAGGGAGAAATATCCCCCTGGACACCGAATCGCGCTGTATATTCGCTGGGGGGATAGTCTCCCCAGTCGGAGCGGAAGGCCTCGAGGCCGACCTCAATGGCATGGAACTGGGCGCGCTGTTTGACTTCTTTGGCTTTTTTCTCGACCATGCTGAGGGCCGGGATCAGCAGGGCCAGCAGGACTCCGATGATGGCCAGCGTGGTGAGCATCTCGGCCAGGGTGAAGCCGGCCGCGTGTTTGTGTTTTTTGATTGGACGCATAGGAACGCCTCCGTCTTTCCAAAACTCGTTAATAGTTAAAACTGGTCACGTCGTCGTCGGTGCCGTAGATGCCGTCCCAGCCGGCGGTAATCAGGATGAATGTATTGGCGTTGAACGGCTTGTAATAGGGCCGGTCGGGCTCGCTGCGCTGGGTGATCTGTTCATAGAAGACCTTCGCCTTGCTCTTGGTGTCGTCATCGGGGTCCACATAATGCGGGGCCTCCTGGGTGGTATCGGCCAGGGAGGGCAGATTGACGACGGCCGCGTTGTCGAGGTAATTGTAGGTCCAGTTTCGCATGTCGTCGAGGACGGGATCGGTCACCTCGGTCTGGGCGGTCTGGTTGAGCCGGAAGGAGCGCGAAGCGGCGCGGTTGGCCTTGAAATAGAGGATCGGCATGCCGACGCGGACGGTGCCGCTGCCTGCGGGATTGTCAACGCGGAATCTGCGGAATGCGTCGGTAAAGACCGGCGCCCGCCGGGCGGGCACGGCGGCCGACTGCGAATCATAGATCATGGAGGTGCCGTTTTCGCCCTGCCAGAGATCGTAAATCGTGAACAGTTCAATATGCTTGAACTCGCCGTAGGGTCCTTTGCGGCGGTCGCGGCTGTTGGCCTGGGTGCTGTCGTAGTAGTTGTAACCGGCCTGCGTGAGCGGGTTTGCGGCTCCGGCGGGCATATAGAGAGTCGGGTCGGGCGCATACCAGTTGGTCTGCGGCTCCAGCCCTTCCTCATCGCGGCCGACCAGGGCCTCGACAAGGTGCTGTGCCCCGCTGATCTGGTTGGCCGAGACGGTATCGGGCAGGGTTTGGGAATCGGGATAGTCGCCGAAATCCTTGCTGAAGAGCTCCAGACTGATCTCCATGGCGTGAAAGACCGACTTCTGCCGCAGGTTCATCGAGATGATCTTGGTCTTGCGCAGCCCCACGCTGAGCATGCCGATGAGCATGGCGATAATCGCGATGACCACCAGCAGTTCGATGAGCGTAAAGCCGGTTTGTCGTTTTGTGTTTTCTTTCATTTTGGCATCTTTCCGCACACGTTTTTTCGTTTGCTGATAACAGCTTACTGATTCGTACTATCATCCGGCGTGTCGAAGGTTTTGTCGGGTCCGGCCGAGGTCAGGATCGGAAAGGCATCCCTGAGGGGATCCCAGGCGTATCGAATCGGCATGCCCCAGGCGTCTACAAACCGAAGCAGATCGGCGATTCTTCCGCCCGAATCGACCGGCCCGCCGAGCAAAATCCGCATGTTTTCGCCGGTTTGCCCCCTGCCGGTTACCATGCGGTCTGCCAGCGACTCAATAATCGCCGCACTGCGGGGGCATCGCTTGAGAAAATAGTAGAGCGCTTCGCTGGAGGCATACAGGTCCAGATGCCCCGGTCCGAGCACATCGGCCGAGAGGCCGTTTTCTTCAAGATCCATCTGCATCTCCGTCCGGGTGTACTCGTGGGCCACTCCATCGGGGGGCAGATCGAGGTCGCGCGTTTCGAACGGAAACTGATCATATTCGGCGTAATACTGTTCCAGCGCCATCTCCAAAACGCCGAGGGTGCTTTCGGTCAGGCGAATCTCGGACTGCTTTTTGAGGCGCACTCCCAGCCCGCCCAGCGCGCTGACAAGAATCACGATCAGCGTCAACGTCACCAGCACCTCCGCCAGCGTCATCGCAGATTGTCGGCCGTCTGTGCGCATACCTTTTCCTTTTTTGGGCGCTTGCTTTTCAGCAGGCCGCCGCCGGGGCTATTGGGCTTCTTTCGTGAAGTTGAACTGGTCGTCGGCGGTGCCGAACAGGCCGTCTTTGCCCGCGGAAATCAGGATAAACGAATCGCTCCGGTAGGGACGCTTGATGCCGTCGGGGGGGGCCGTCAGGCGCGTGGCGTTCTGGACCTGCTTGTTGAGAATCATGTTCTCAAACTTTTCGAGATCGTCGACCGCTACTCCCGTATAGAGCGGGTGCTCAATGGTTCCTGTATCCGGATCCTGCAGGTTCAGCAGGTTGGCATTGTCCCAGAAGTTGTAGATATCGTCATTCTGGGCCGGGTTGGTATCATTGCCGCCGGATGCGTTGTTCAGGAAGTCCTGGAACTTGTAGGCAGTGCGTGCCCGGTAGTAGAGGATGGGCATGCCGGTTTTTTTGCCGGATCGCCGCTTCTGGGCAAAGACATCGCAGAGTACAAAATTGGCCGCGTTAAACGATCCGAAATTATTGTACACGTCTTCCATTTTATAAGCGTTGGCGTGCTCGAGATCGATAAACTTTTTCCGGTTGTCGATGTTTTCCTGCGCCGTTTCCTCATAGACTCCGGGCAGGTTGATTCCGGTAATCGGACTGTAAATCAGGACTTCGGGTTCGGGCCCTGTAATGCCGTCCAGATCATTAAACCCGGTCGACGTAAAACCCGACTTGGGATGAAAGCCCAGCAGGTCCCACCCGACCAGCGCCTCGGCGAGTTTGTTGGCTCCGCAATAGATCCCGGGATCATAGGGATGAGCGGGGACCCGCAGGTCGTTGTCGTCGGACTCCGGATAGGCCCCAAAATCATTTTTGAACATCTCCAGCCCGACTTCGATGCTGTGGAACTGGGCCTTCTGCTGAATCTCACGGGAAAAATCCTTGACCATATTCAGCGCCGGGACAAGCAGCCCGATCAGGACGGCGATCACCCCCATGACCGTCAGCAGCTCCACGATGGTAAATCCGCTTTTTTGAATGCCTTTTTGTTTCATCGATTCGTCCTTTCGAAATAGTGACAATGAGTACGTTTTCGTTCAATCGGCCGTATTACATCAATACCTGGATCACTTTGACCATCGGCAGGAACATGGCCACGACGATGGTGCCGACGATCAGTCCGAGGGAGACGATCATGATCGGCTCGAGCAGACTCATCATGGCGCCGACCATGACGTCGGCTTCTTCGTCAAAGTTATCGGCGACTTTCATAAGCATTTTATCCAGATCGCCCGTTTCCTCGCCGACGTCAACCATGTTGACCACGATGGCGTCGACGGTTTTGGACTGGCGGAGGGGATTGGCAAAGGTATCGCCCTGCCGGATGGCCTGGTGGACTTTGCCGAGCATGGCGGCGTAAATTTCGTTGTCGGCAGTCTCACGGGTAATGTTGAGGGCTTCGAGGATGGGCACGCCGGCGCCGATGAGCGTGGCGAGGGTTCGCGTCCAGCGGGCGACCGTGGTTTTGTAGACGAGGTTGCGGATGACGGGGGTATGCAGTTTGACCCAGTCCAGGGTGTAGCGGCCGTATCGGAACTTGCGGAGGAACTTCAAAAACGCCACAAAAAGAAACGGGAAGACCGCGACGATCAGGGCGTTGAGCCCGTTTCGGCCTGTCAGCCACTGGCTGATGGTCAGCAGCGACTGTGTGAGGGCCGGCAGTCCCGATTCTCCGTCGCTCATGTCTGTCAGCACCTCGGAAAAGGTGGGGATGATAAAAATCATCAGGCCCAATACGATCAGGAATGCGACGGTCATGACCACAACCGGATAGACCATTGCGCCCTTGACCTTGGATTTGAGGCGTTCGGCTTTTTCCATAAAATCGGCGACGCGGGCCAGGATCACATCAAGCACACCGCCGACTTCGCCGGCGGCGACCATGTTGACAAAGAGGCGGTTGAAGGTCCTCGGATGCTTGCCCATCGCCTCCGAGAGGGTCGAGCCGCCTTCGATATCGTCGGCGACATAGCCGATGACGCGTTTGAGGGTGCCGGGCTTCTGCTGCTCTTCGAGAATACGCAGCGAACGCAGAATGGCCAGGCCGGCGTCCTGAAGCGTCGAAAGCTGCCGTGCAAACTGGGTGGCCTTTTTGGTCTTGACCTTGCCGCCGGCGCGGCGTCGCTTGGGAGCCGCGGACGCGGCGGTGGCCTTGACCTTTTTGCCGGCGCCCTGGGCCCGCACCTTGGTCACGGGTCCGGGTAC
>JAHDQI010000290.1 GCA_018433925.1 Phycisphaerae bacterium
ATACGGATTTTCGGCCGTTCCTTCGCCGGCCATGTCAAACCAGTCATAGATAATCCGGGCAATCTGATTTTCATTGAGGGCATAATCATAGATCCTCAGGTCGTCAATGACCCCTTTAAAGTACCCATAATATCCGTCTGCAGAACTGATACCGATATGTACATTGGTTCCCGGGCTTGTATAAATCGTCTGCTGGGGGTTGCCGTAGGTCATAGTTCCTGGGAGTCCGTCAACATATAATTGAATATCCTGAACAGTTAAAACACCGTCCTGATTTGAATCCTCAAGTATAGCAGCCACATGGTGCCATTGCCCGTCCCGAATTCGTGCACCTCGTTCAGCATATCCTCCCCACACAGAAAGTCTTAAATATCCGTTAACGATATAGAATTGGTACAAACCGTCTAATACCTTAGTCCCGTAAGAAAGAATTGTCCCATCTTCTGTGGTCTTAATCCATCCGCAAATACTGCGCACACCATTTCCTGGAATACCCCGATAATTTTCCATTACAATATAATCATCAATCCCGTCCAAAAGAATCCCCCCGCCGTCCTTCCCCGATGTCCAGCAGGTCTGCGGATCCATATTCCGCAGCGTTCCGTGATTCTCATTTCCGGAACTGTCATGAGCGATCAGCCCTTCTGTCTCGTCAAATTTCCACCAGCCGTCTCCATATCGGATCTGGTTAACAACCAGTCCTGCACCTTCATGAACTGACAGGGCCTGATCATACATCCGCACCTCGTCGATCTGCCCGGAGAAAAAAGAAGCCAGGCTGCCCTCTGGCGTCGTTTGATTAACTCCGATTCGTACCGGAAAAGTAAGCGTAGGCACAGTATCAATCAACACATCCGGATTCGTATACGTCCCCGCCGCCGGCTGGCCGTCAATATACAGCCGCAGGTCCTGCACCCGCGCCGGCCCATCGGCCGGGGCCTCCAGCACGGCCGCCACGTGATGCCATTGCCCGTCAGCAACAACCTCGCTGCTGATCAGGTTGGCCCCACTGACCCCGATTTGCAGTTTGCCGTCTGCGTTTACAAAGAAAATCCACCGATTTCCCGTCCCCACATCTCCATAGGTCAGAATCATCCCAACCTGACTGGTTCGAATCCACGCGCAAACCGTCCGCCGCTGAGTTCCGCCAATCCCGCAATATCCCGACACTGCCAAATGATCATCGATCCCGTCAAATGTCAGACAGTTCCCGCTGACCCCGGTCGTCCAGGCGTTATCCGGATCAGCAAAGTGTACCAGCGTCCCGTCATATCCGTTGGGGGAACTGTCGTATGCCGCCTGGCCGCTGCCTTCATCCAGTTTCCACCAGCCCGTAGGACTTTGACACACAGCCAAACCGCAAAAAAACACCTGAAGGAAACATGCGAACAAAATGAAATTGCGTCTCATTGAAACCTCCTTAAAAGGACCCTTGGCTTCCGCTTGATTACCCTTACCTTCTCAAACTACCTCTCCTGTGTCCGGAATTTCACCTAAATTATACCCCAAATCCCGACAATTGCAAGCGAAAAATCTACCATATTATTGATATTCGATCCAGGAAACCCAATACCCTTTTTCCCTCGCCCCCCAAAACCCTGACAGGGGCAATAGGTATCTTAGCCGGGCGGCGTAAGCCCCCGGAACCAAAGCATCTCCCCCTCCTCCCTTAGCCCCAACGGGGCGAAAGTCCCTTCCTCCAACCTGCTTTTTTTATCAGTCCACAAGGTCCATCAAATCCATTGCCGCTCGCCTTTCTCCTCACAAATCAGTATTTAACAGTCTGTAATGTAGATTAATAGTTCACTTTTTTTCTAATAATTATTATTTTATACTTGATATTTAATAATTTTATGGTATAATACCCAGGTCAAGGCAATAGGCCCTTTGAAAAGTGCAGAAGAGCAAGTTTCGACCCGCTGGTATCTGGTATCTGGCCTCTGGCCTCTGGCCACTGGCCACTGGCAAAACTCGGAAAAAACCGGAACAAAAGCGGCAATTTTTGGCCAAAAAGCGGAAAAAACAGAACAAAAAACGGACAAAAAAGGGAAAGCAACGGACAAACTTGGCATCAGGAATAATACCTACAAAACCGCGATATTAGCCAGATAACCGGAAAAAAAGCCCATTTTAATGAGCTGGACAAAAATACCGGGCAATGCCGCTGGAAATCCGGAAGACCTGCGATCCTGACAAATCCCTGCGCCTGGGAATTTCCGACATTCTTGAACAGGCCGTCAGCGCTCCTGATTATTTCAACAGCAGGACCCTGACAAAACGATAAAAAACCGAACCGAGTCAAGCGGAATCGTTCTCTGCGGCCGGATGGATTTGCCGGTTGACGCGGGCGCCGAATAGCGATACACTTTCAGCATGATACAATGCTGGGATCCAACTATCGTTGACGGTTTTCCCGTCATGAGCCGCGATCAGGTTCGGGCCTTTGACCGGTGGGCCATCGAGCAGATGGGCATTCCTGGTGCCGTGCTGATGGAAAACGCCGGGCGAAATGCGGCCGCGTGTCTGGCCGGCCTCCTGCCGGCCGGCCGGGCCGGAAGGGTTGTGATCTTTTGCGGCAGCGGCAATAACGGCGGAGACGGATTTGTCATGGCCCGCCATCTGGCCAATCGCAAAACGGCCGTGACGGTAGTCCTGTGCGGCGGCCGGGATCGCATTCGAGGCGAGGCCCAAACGCACCTTCAGATCGTCGAGGCCATGGGGCTGCCGATTGAACCGCTCGACGGGTCCGGCGATATACTGGCCCGGGTGCGGCGTTTAACGGACGGGGCCGACTGGCTGGTCGATGCCCTCCTCGGAACCGGTCTGAGCGGCCAGGTCAAGGAAACGATGGCCGAGCTGATTTGCGCAATCAATGCGTCGGGGGTGCCTGTGTTCGCCGTGGATATTCCCTCCGGCCTGGATTGCGACGCCGGCATTCCGCTGCCGATCTGTATTCAGGCGGAAGCCACGGTGACCTTTGCCGCCGTCAAAAAGGGCTTTGCAGAGACCCCGGAATGCCGGCAGACGACCGGCCCCGTTTATCTTGCCTCCATCGGCATTGCCCCGCGGTTTATGCCGGGCGCATAAAAAAAGGCGGATGACAATCCGCCTTGAATTGTGCTAAGTCAACGAGTTAGTTTTTGCTGGCCAGTGTTTCATACCCAAGCAAATAATAAAATTGCTTCAGATTGAACAGCGGGACGGAAAGCAGGTCGGCTTTCTGAGTAATCGCCTCATACGCCGCGGCTTTCGTGAGGGACTCCTCGTACCGCTGCTGCGCGGCCGGATTCAGCGACAGTTCATTCTGGGTCGGCTGGGGCAGTTGTCGCGGCGAATCGCCGATGATGATGAAGTCCGTGTTCACGGTGATTTCCTCATCCAGTGTGCCTCCCCAGCGAAGAATCATTTCCTTGATTCGGTCCGCGCCGTCCGTATCGGTATGTCCGTCTCCGTCAAGATCGAAATCCCCGGCGACCACGAAACGGTTGCTCGTTTTCGGGTCCCAGACAAGATTGGCGATGATATCTTCCTCGACAATGGGATTTTTGACCGAGGAACGGAGAATCCGGGCGGCGCATACATTCTGGCTGACCTGGAAGACCTCGATCTCCGCCTTGCCTTTGCCGTCTTCCGGGATCGGAGCGCTTTTGTCATAAACGGCAAACGTCAGTCCCCGGTACACATGATCTTCCATGCCGACGTCAAGATAAAGAATCCCGTTTTGCAGATCCACGCGAATAATGCGGGCGTCGGGCTTGAAGGCAACCGGCGTTATATCCGGCCGCGGCTGAATATCCTCAATCTTGGACAGGGCAATCCGCAGGTCCGCTTCCGTCTTTGCCAGTTTCTCCTGCAACTCGATGAGTTCGAGCTGCTTCTGTTTCAGTTTGGCCTGCTCTTCCTCGAGACGGTTTCGGAAAGTCTGAATCTGCTCGTCGGTAGAGGATTCCATCAGTCTTTTCAATTCGTCATACTGGTTTTGTACCTCGATGGCGTTTTGCTGATACAGCAGGGCTTCCTGGTGAAGGGTCTCCTGCTGGGTCAGGCATTGCTGAACAGACTGGTTAAAATCGGCCTGGAGTTGACGGGTCTGTTCCCGGAGAGACTGGACTTCCTGCCGGGCCGACTCGGCGGCCCCCTTTAAGGACTCAATGGTCCGCAGCAGGGCAATCCCGGTAGGTCCGTACGCGGGATTGTTATCCTGACCGAGGGCTTCCTGCAATTCGCTGATCCGCATCGCGATTGAATTGACCTTTACGCTGGCCGGCACATCCTCCGGGGGTTCCGTGCCTGTAATGGTCTGAACAAGCTGGTTAAAGAGCGAGTTGAGCGTAGCCAGGTAGCTCTTTCCGGATTCCTGCCGGCCGACGATTTTGGCAATGTCTCTTTGTTCTGCCGGGCTGACAAAT
>JAHDQI010000368.1 GCA_018433925.1 Phycisphaerae bacterium
ATCAATGCCTTGGCTTTTGTGTAGGCAGGCCAAAACCTGATACAATGACCGATCTGTAAAATTCGACCGGCGCTTGCGGCTGCCTCGGTCATTTCGCGGCACTGGTCTGAATTTAACGCCATCGGTTTCTCGCATAAAACATGAAGCCCTGCCTGAAGGGACTTGATTGTATATTCCTTATGAAGGGACGTTGGCAGGGTTATAGAGACGGCATCCAAATTTGCCTCTTTTAACAGGTGTTCTGCATCGGTAAATGTCTTCAGGCCGGTCAGGTCCAGGGGTTGTTCTGTGCCGCTGATATTGCCTGCCGTACCGGCGCTGCCGCTCAACCGGTCTTTTCGAATGTCACAGACAGCAATCACTTTTGCTTCATTTATTTTTGAGTAATGATTGAAATGCATATTGCCCATGAATCCAAAACCAATGATTCCTATTCGTTTCATGCAAAATCCCTTTCAATATTCATCTGTTGGTCTTCAAGAAAAAGAGCAGCCGAAAATCTGTTTCATGGCAGCGGCTGTTATTTCAGGTCTTCCTTTTTGATAGGGCAGCAATTCTGCGGTTACATACCCATCATAGGAAATTGCGTGCAAGGCCTCTTTGACGGCTTTAAAATCGACATCTCCCTCGAGAAGATCAACGAATCCATCAACGGTTCCGACACTTTTTTTGAAATCCTTAATGTGTACCCGTTTAATACGGTTTTGCAGTATTTTTATCCATTGGTCCGGATACCCCGTGAGCAATATATTGCCGACATCGAAATAACTGCCGACCCTATCGGAATCAAAGTGATCGATAAAATCACGCATTTCAAGGGGGCTTAGCAGAAACTTGTTCCAGACATTTTCTATGCAGAGAGTGACGCCGCATGTCTCTGCGGCCGGAATTAGTCCTGAAACAAAGGACACGGCTCTCTGATAGCAGATATCATAAGGAATTACGGCAGCATCGGGAAGAAAGAAGACATCAACCGCTCCGGGCACCAGGAGGTAGGCATCGGTTCCGAGCCAGCGGGCAATCCGGATCGCTTTTTGTGTAAAAGCTGCAATTTGTTCCCGGATTTTTGGATCATTGCTTGTGGGTGAGCAGGTCCAGCTTTCGCCGCTTGCCAGGCCTGAAATTTCGATCCCAATGTTTTCGGCCGTAGCTGCGATGTTTTCGCATTCGGTTTGGGATACATTATGGGTCAGGACTCCCTGGCTTGCAATGCACAGTTCAATGGAATCAAAACCAAGATATTTGGCCTTTTTCATTGCTTCGGCAGGAGGAAGACTCGCCTCAAGTCCCCCCTCAAACATCCAATAGCTTGCCCCTGTTTTCATGATCGGGTTTCCCAAATAAAGAATTTATTTTGCAAAGTTA
>JAHDQI010000111.1 GCA_018433925.1 Phycisphaerae bacterium
ACAAAAAACGGACAAAACAGAACAAAGAGCGGACAAAAAAGGAAAAGCAACGGACAAACTTGGCATCAGGAATAATACCCACAAAACCACCAAAAAACCGCGTTCCCATCCCAAAAACAAGGAAAACACGATAATTTCTTTAAATTTCGCTGCCTGCATCCAATCCCGGCCGGTTCATTTTGTCTCTGCGATGCAGTAAAAATACCGCTTGCCTTTCAGGTACATTTCATCCCCGATGATAGCCGGACTGCAATCAATCTCGTCATCCAGCTTGTTGATCGCCAGCACCTCCGGCGTCTCGGTGTTTTTCAGTACATACGTCACCCCGTTTCGGCCGACAATATACACGCGCCCGGCCGCCCCGGCCGGCGAGGCATACACACCGCTCATTTCCCCCAGCTCATGCTTGGTATAATACGGCCGGCCCGTCTTGGCGTTATAGCACGAAAGCTGCGGCCGAAAACCGGAGAAAAAGTACAGCTTATCCCCATAGAGCAGCGGCGAGGGAACATACGGTGTCCCGTCATCGGCCTCCCAGGCCACCGCGTCAGTACCGGTTACATCCCCCCGGCTGTCCAGTTTGATCGCCTGCATTTTCGCCCCGCGAAATCCGCTCGTACAGAACACCATTCCCAGCCCCGTCACCGGCGTGGGAACCACATTCTGCGTCTGCCCGCCCCCGCATTCCCAGATCACCTCGCCGCTCGTGGCCTCATAACAAACAGTGCGGTTATGCCCGGTCACAATAACCTGACTCCTGCCGCCGACTTCCACAACCAAAGGCGTGGTCCACGAGGTCTTCTCATCCCGATCCTTCTTCCAGACCACTTCGCCGGTGTCCTTCTTGAGGGCGACAATAAACGAATCCCCCTCATGGTCCTGCAGCACAATCACCAGATCCCCCGACAGCGCCAGCGAGCCGCCTTCCCCAAAACCGGCCCGAATCCGCATCTTGCCCAAATCCCGGCTCCACTTAAGATGGCCGTCCAAATCAAAGCAATAAACACCCTGCGAGCCGTAGTTGCCCCACAGCAGCTTCCCATCCGTGGCAGGCGTAAAGGAGACAAATCCGTGGTCGCCATGATGGCCCTCATGCGGCTGGGCCTGGCAGACCGTCTTTTCCCAAATCGTCTTGCCGCTGGTCCTGTCCAGGCAGACCATAGTAAACCGGTAGAGGTTCCTGGGCGGCTGACCGCCCGGACCCCGCCTGCGTCCCCCCCCGGCGGCGGTTTCCGCTCCGACGGGACCTTCCTTGTCCGTTTTCACGGCCGTCTGAAAAAATATCCGGTCTCCCCACACAATCGGCGAAGAATTGGACCCATCCCCCTCGACCCTGACTTTCCATTTGATATTCTCCGTCTCGCTCCATGTGACCGGGGGATTGCCTTCCGCGGAAATCCCCAACATCCCCGGCCCACGCCAGATCGGCCATTCGTTCTCGGCCAAAAAAGTAAATACAAAAAACATAATAAAAAACAGGAAAATCAACAGCGAAAGGGACCTTTTGATCTGTAACATTATCAAATCTCCATAGCTTTATCCGTAGTTTAGGGGATACTACGCCCGGTCAAAATATCCGTTCAGCACAAAAAACAAAGCAAAATAGGAAAAATCACCTATATTGAGGGCCTGAATTTTATGAAATTACACTTGCGAAAATGCTGAAAATGGGTATAATGAATATGCGAAAACGATTGTGTAAGCTAAAAACAGCGTTTTTTACTGATCAAAATGAAATGGGTTGCCTATGAACAAACAGCATAACTACATGGGATTTACACTGATAGAATTGCTCGTGGTTATCGCGATTATCGCCCTGCTTCTGGCGATTGTGATGCCCTCACTGAAACTGGCTCAGAAAAAGGCCGAAGCGGTCATATGTCAGTCAAATCTGAAACAGTGGGGCGTTGTATTCCTGACTTATACAACTGAAAATAATAACAAGTTCTGGATTGAATACAATGTATGGGAGACCGGCATGCCCCAGGGACAGTGGATGCCGTTGCTGTCTCCTTATTATGGCCAGGTGGATAAAATTCGACTGTGTCCCTCGGCCGACAAGTTGAAGAAAAATCGGAATTTGTCTGTTGTTGAAATCGGGACAACCACGGAACCCTGGGGAGGATATGGAGACGGCGGTTCGCTGATTACAGGCCATCGCCTGACGGATTCGCCGGATAAGAATTTCGGCAGTTACGGCATCAATTGGTGGATCAATGATGTGGATCCGCCGATCCACAACGGCTGGCGAGGCAAACCCGAGGTACACTGGGTCGGACCCCTTCTGGCTGCTGCTAATACCAGCCGGATTCCCATGGTCATGGACTGTGTGTGGTTCGGAACCAACCCGGACAATCCGAGCGTGGACGGCAGCGAAAACGTCGGTGCTGTTACCCGTGATTATTGGGAAAACCGGCGAGATGGCAGGGACTCAATAGACTGGAGTAATGATATTGCCCGCCTCCTGATCAATCGGCATAGCAAAGGCATTCATGTCTGTTTTATGGATGGTTCTGTTGAAAAAATTATGCTTTGGGATCTGTTTCAACTGAAGTGGCATAAGAAATTCACACCGGAAACGCTCACCTTGTCCTGGCTTAATCCGTAAAAAAAACCACGCCCTAAAAAAGAGCGCGGCCTTATCGGTGCCGACGTATAGGGATTTATTATAAATCCATCGGGGTGATTGTATCGCCGTGTTTATCGCGGGCTTCTTTAAGTCGGCCGCGTACCACATCAAACGTTTCGTACACGATCTTCGGCGTATCGGTTACCTTTTCGCGGTAGATCTTCTCCACCCGGTCAAACTTGTCAAGCAACTTCGGCACTCGAATAGTAAACTGCTTGGTGTAATCCTCTTTTTTATATTCTTTCTGCAGTTTCTCTTTAAATAGCGGGGCCAGATCTTCGTATTTCGGTATCCAGCCGGTCGGTGTCTTAATCGCCTCGACATCGCCGCCGGCTCGCAGTTCAGCCCACAGCAGCCAGACCATTTTATCCAGTTTTCCGTTAAGGAATTTTCCGTTTTCATCCTGGAGGAAATAATTGACCGAAAAGATGGGCGGGGGGCTGCTTACCCCTTTGGCAAAATCAAGATTGTTCTGGATGTATTTGCCAAGCGGAATGGAGACGAAATCCTGGTTGGCCATGATGTTGAATTTTCGCACCCCGGCCTTACCGAGGGTAGCGGCCGTGGTTTCCGATTCGATCGAGGCGCCTTTGGTAATGATCCCTTCTGTCCAGTTAAAGGCCTGTTCAACCGGCACGAGCGTATCGCTGTCACGGCCGCCGTAGATGACCCCGCCGATGGGGACACCGGCCGGGTTGTCCGCTTCCGGATCGAGATTGGCCAGTGCCGAAAGACGCACTGTATACCGTGCGTTTTTGTGGGAGGGCGGAATTGGATTGCCCTCTTTATCCGTTTTGCCTTTGTGCCAAGGGCCCTGGAAGTTGGTCCCTTTCTCCGGCAGGGGGCTGCCCATGCCGTCCCAATAGGGTTTTCCATCGGCGATCAGCACATTCCCGAAAATCACCTCACCCGGCGTCACCAGTGCATCATAAATTACCGGGTCATCCTTCGGATTTACATCACCGATAATGCCGAAGATACCCTGCTCCACATTGGCGCAATACATGACTCCGCCACGTTTTCGAAAATAGGCGATGTCATCACCGATAATTGTCTGTCCCGGCAGCATCGCCGTGGAAGTCTTGCCGCAGGCGGAGGGAAACGCCCCGACAAAGTACGTGGTTCGATTATTGGGTCCCTGGGCGCCCATGATGAACATGTGCTCGGCCAGCCACCCCTCCTTACTTCCCTTCTGAATTGCAAGTCGCAGGGCCAGTTTTTTTAATCCTACCGTATTGCCTGCGTATTGGGTATTGACCGAGTAGACCATATTGTCAATCAGATCAATATAGACACGGCGCTTCTGCCAATGGATGCTGCAACCGGTCTGGTCGATTTCGCCTTCTGAATGAAGAAAGCGGAAAAACTCGCCCTCAGCCGGTAATTTCCTGAACTGTTCATAACCGGGCCGATACAGAATGCTTTCGCTGTGGGCCACATACGGCGAATCCGTGATTTGGACACAGGAGAGAGAAAACTCTGAATTCGTCGGACAAAGGCACCAAAAGCAGACCAGCATGGTTTTGCCCTTCATGGACCCTTTCAGGAATCCCTTTACCTCGTCGAGCCCTTCCCGGCGTTCAATGGAGTTTAGACTTTCGCCCAGATCCATGTTTTTTGGCAGCAGATAACGGGTGCTGAAGGTATCGCGGCCCTGATCGTTGACCCCGTCAAAATGATAAGTATGACCTTCCATATTTAGAGGATGTTCCCCGCCGCCGCTGACGGCCATTTTGCGAATGGCCCCGATGTCTTCCGGGCTATCGCTGAAAACACGGATCTTATCCGGCTCCGTCAATCGCACGGCGTCTTCTAAAAATGCGTGCAGGCGGGGATTGGCGATCGCTTTCAATAGTTCAAGACTATTGCTATCAAGTTTTTGCTGGATCAGGTCACTTATCTGTGCCACTTTTTCTTCCCTTCCTGAAAAGAGGATTATAGTTGGTTTCAGAATAGACACAAAATCCGCGAAAGTGTAGGGCATGGAGTTTTCAATGTCAATTAAAAACCGACTGGTTCCTGTCTTTCAAATCCGCGATCAATTTATACACCTGTCAGGGTGGCAGGGTCGGGAGATGTCCAAAGGGATGGCCCTGTTATTTTGTCAGGCGGGCAGATTGTGCCTGAGAATTATTTAAGTTATTTATTATAAGCTATTTAAGTCTTGTCCTGTTCGGCTTTTTTCGATGTGGCACATGATTTGCTAATTTCAATCTCATTGTGAGCCGGTGCATTTGTGTCCGGTCTTGGTTCGGATGTAAGAAACGAGGAATCATTTTGAGTTAGGAGACAGAAAACCATGAAAATTCGCCCTTTAGCGGACAAAGTCATTGTTCAGCGCGTCGAAGCCGAGAACAAGACTGCCGGCGGCATTGTGCTGCCCGATTCAGCCAAGGAAAAACCCAAACGCGGGAAAGTTATCTCGGTCGGGGACGGAAAACGTCTGGATGATGGCTCCCGAGCCGAAATGTCCGTGAAAAAAGGACAGGAAGTGCTGTTTACGAGTTATGCCGGTACGGAAGTGAAAATTGACGGCAAGGAATATCTCATTATGGACGAATCCGACATCATGGCGATTATTGAGCAGTAAAATCGCAGGCACAAACGAAACAAGGATACACTG
>JAHDQI010000404.1 GCA_018433925.1 Phycisphaerae bacterium
CAGGTGCGGATCCTTCAGCGCCGCGGCGAATGTCGCCAGCCCCTCCGGAAAATTGTGAATCCCGATCGCCAGCGCCGTAAACCGCCCCATCCGATGAAGCCGGTTAAAATCGTCAGTCCGGACCGGCTGCTTCATCTCCCGGATATCGTGAATCTCATGCGGGTTCTCATACGAGGGCACAAATTTATCGATCAATGCGATCAGCGCAATCCCGCCGAAAAACGCCAGCGTCGTCGCCCAGTACCCTCCCCGAAGCCCCCACTCCAAGCTGAGTGAATCCCTGGCCTTCACGAAAATCTCGATCATCGACACATACAGCATCACCCCCGCTGAAAACCCCAGCGAAATCGACAGAAACTTCGTATTTGTCCGATTGGCGAAAAACGCCAGCGCACTGCCCACCCCCGTTGCCAACCCGGCAAACAGGGTCAGTCCGAACGCAAACAGGATTCTGCCGGCATCTAAATCAGCCATAAACTCTCTTGTTTGTCTCTATCTATCACCGTTTGCAATAAAAAGCCCAAAGGCCAACCGATTATCCTTCCGATTCTCGCCGACGCCGCCGCTCGGCCACCAGCGACTCCCGCACGGCCGATAAAAACGCATTATACCGGCCCGACTGATAATCCGGAAAGGTAAACTCAAAACTCCGCCAGGCGCCCCGGTGAAACATCAGCGTCACCTCGGCATACAGATTCTGCCCGATATAGATCCGATGAGAAAAATTCTTCGTCGAAGCCAGCACCAGCTTGGCCGGCTCCAGGTAGCCCGGATCCAGGTTCACCGGCCGCGGCCACGGGGTCTTCAGCTCCTCGGCCAGTTTTTTCTCCAGGTCATTGGTCTGATGCTTGATCTCCGCCAGCCGCCCCGGATCGATCAGCTTCTCAAACGCCATAAAGTTCCGCAGGATGCCTTCTCCCGCCTCCTCGTTATAGTACGCCGTCTGCGTAAACGGCCACACCTCGCTGACAAAATCCGCCCGGCCGTACAATCCCCGCAGGGCTTCCTGCGCCGCGGCCAGGCACCGCGCATCCGACGCCAGGATCCCGCAAATCAGCTTGACCGGTTTAGGCGATTGGATCTCCCACATAGCAACAAATCAGTCCAAATTGAGCAAACTCTGAATCTGCTGCCGAAGTCGGGGAAGGTGTGTCTTGATAATATCCCAGACGATTCAACGCTTCCCCGATAATTTCAAATCTGCGCTCGACAGAGGCCTGAAGCTGGTCATCCGAAGTATAATCCTCCAGCGTCTTGCCGCGAGTATAACGCTCAATGGCCGCAACGGCTTGGCGCATATCTTCCAGCAGGGTTTGTTTTTCAAGCCGCATAGAGCACTTCCCGATGCCTGTTGACTGCCTGCAAAAAATACCGGTTTCGAATCGCCTCCGGCATCACCAGGTCCACCGGCCTGCCGAATAGCTCCTCCAGGTCAAACAGCAGTCCAAAATACGCATCGGCATATTGCCCCTGTTCCAGCGGAAGAAACTCAACCAGAAAATCCAGATCACTGGTTTCCGGATGAAAGGTGCCCGCCGCCGCCGAACCAAACAATTCAAATCGGGCCACAGAATGCTTTTTGCACAATGCTTGCAGCGCCTGTCGATACTGTTTAACCAGCTCTATCATCGTTTGAAATCTCCTTTCGAGGCACATTATATCGACTTCGTTATACAGCGTCAAGACGTTTGTCATGCGTGACAAAACCTTGGAAAAACAGTTCGATTAAAGGTTTTCTGTATTTCCATTTAATTCCGGCGCGGTAAAATACCCGGCAAAGCTGAATCGTTCCTTTTGACGAAAGGAGATGCCTGTGAATTTCATCGATTATGTCACGCTCATGCTGCTCAATATGACCGCCGCCCTGGTTGTCCTGGCCGCCTTCGTATGGAAGGGTCTGGACGAAGAAGACCCCAAACGCTGGGCCCCGGCCTTCGCCATTTCCGGCCTGGTCGCCGCCGTCTGCGGATTTACCATGACCTTCACCTGGCCTCTGCCGCACCCTTACAATATCGCGTTCGGGGAGATGTCAGTCCTGCTGGGCGTCCTGCTGCTGGGGGCATCCTGGTCCCTGGCCCGCGGCTGGGACCTGCGGCCGCTGGGCATCTATGCCTTTTTCGCCGGGGCCGCCGCCGTCCTCGTCGGCATCCGATTCATCAACCTGTCCCTGACCCAATCCCCGATCCTGGCCGGAGTCGGCTTTATCCTGACCGGAGCCGGCGGCCTCTGTGCGGGCCTGACTTTATGGCATACTCAAACCAAACAAGTTCATAACAAAGAACTCCGCAATGGCGGGGTACTCGTCATGCTGGCCGCTGCCGCCGTCTGGGCCTGGATCGCCGCCCTGGCCTACTGGTCCCACCTGCACCCCCCAAAATAAAAAAAGGGAAATCGCAGTCTTTCAGGGTGATCTCTTAGCCCACTGTTTTTAAACTGCGTTCAATTGGTCCAGCATCTGCCTGACCATCTTGCTTACATGCTCGGCCGTCGCGGCCAAATCGATCATCTCCTTGTCCTTCTCGCTGCGAAGCTTGACCTCGGCTTTGCCCTCAGCAAAGGATTTCTTGCCCAGCGTAATGCGGATCGGAATCCCCAGCAGGTCGGCATCCTTGAACTTGACCCCCGCCCGCAAGTCCCGGTCATCCAGCAGCACCTCTACGCCCTGATTCAGCAACTGCTGATAAATCTCTTCGGCCGCCGCGACAATCTCCGCCTCCGGCGCCGCCGGCGTAATCATCACCTGCCAGGGCGCAATCGACATCGGCCAGAGAATCCCCCATTCATCGTTATTCAGCTCAATCGCCGAGGCGATAATCCGATTAATCCCGATCCCGTAGCAGCCCATCAAACACGGCTTGCGATTGCCTTCTTCATCGAGGAACCGGGCCTCCAGCTTCGTGCTGTACTTGGTGCCCAATTTAAACACCTGCCCCACCTCGATGCCCCGCTTAAACAGCAGTTTCTTTCCGCCGTAGGTATCCCCCTCGGCGGCATTGCGAATATCACACACCTGCACCGCTTCCCCTTCCAGCGGAAAATCCCGCCCCGGCACTACGTTTTTCAGGTGATAATCCGTCTTATTGGCCCCTGTCACACCCACGGCCATCGCCGCCGCCGCATGATCAATC
The DNA here is from genome assembly GCA_018433925.1 of Phycisphaerae bacterium. GTDB lineage: Bacteria > Planctomycetota > Phycisphaerae > Sedimentisphaerales > Anaerohalosphaeraceae > JAHDQI01. The sequence continues at coordinate 3,129 of JAHDQI010000404.1, forward strand.
AAAATTCTATCCACGTGGCCCGCCAGCCCGACCGGACCGGCAAATCCCACGGCCGCCCCGGTGACCTTCCGTATCGTCGCCTCATCCGCCAGCTCGATATGCCGGCCGACAAAAAACTGGTTGAGCTTTTCCGGGTTGACCTCGTGATCCCCGCGCACCAGCGCCGCAAACACTTCCTCGCCCGACTGGTACACCAGCGTCTTAATCATCTGCTCCGGCCGGGTTTTTAAAAACTCGCACACCGCCTCGATACTGCCCACATTCGGCGTATGAACCTCCTCCGGCGGCCCCGCCTCTGCGGCCGGCGGCTTGGCCACCGGATCAACCGGCGCCTTCTCGATATTCCACGCCCGGTCCTCCGCGGCCGTATACACAATCACATCCTCGCCGCTGGCGCACGGTATCGTAAACTGATGCGAGCCCGTCCCGCCCATCTCACCCGTCTCGGCCTCCACAATCACGTACGTCAGCCCGCACCGTGCAAAGACCCGCTTATACGCCTCATACATCGCCATGTAGGTCCTGTGCAGGCACGCTTCGCTCGCGTGAAAACTGTAGGCGTCCTTCATCATAAACTCACGGCTCCGCAGCACCCCGAACCGCGGCCGAAACTCATCGCGATACTTCGTATTGATCTGGTACAGGTTCACCGGCAACTGCTTGTACGACTGGATCTCCTGCGAGGCCAGGTAGGTAAAGCCCTCCTCGGCCGTCGGCGAAAGCACATTCATCCGCCCGTGCCGATCCTTGAACTTGCCCAGCGTTTCGCCGTAGTCCACATCCCGCCCGGTCCGCTGCCATAACTCGGCCGGCTGGACCACCGGCACCGTACACTCCAGCGCCCCGGCCCGGTCCATCTCCTGACGCACAATCTCCATCACCTTCCGCAAAATCCGCTGCCCCGCCGGCAGGTAAATATACGTCCCGCTGGCCAGCTTCCGCATCAGCCCCGCCCGGATCATCAATTGATGCGAAGGAATCTCCGCGTCCGCGGGCACTTCCTTAACCGTTGGGATAAACGTCTGACTGTACCGCATGCATTCTCCTGTTGTTTGTTTTACCCCGCAACCAGACGGGGCAGTAATGTCCGAATCATTTCTTCATCTACCTCGCAGGCCCATTGTCCATCCCGGCACAGCGCCTGTCCCAGTTTTTCCAGCAGCACAAACCGCGGCCGGCGGCCGACGGCCTTCTTATCCCGCTTCATCAAATCCGTCAGCCCCTCGGTCGCATAGCCGCGCGGAATCCGCGTCGGCAGCCCCAGCTTTGTCAGCAGCCCCTCGATCCGTTCACCCCGGTCGTCGGCCGCCAGGCCCAGCGCCGCCTCGATCCGCCCGGCCGCGACCATCCCGATGGCCACCGCCTCCCCGTGCAGCAGCCCAAAGCCGCTGGCCGACTCGACCGCGTGCCCAATCGTATGCCCGTAATTCAAAATCCGCCGTTTGTTTTTCTCCGTCGGGTCCTCGGCCGTCACCGCCGCCTTGATCCGGCAGTTGGCCTCCGCCAAATGCACCAGCGCCTCGCCCTCCCGCTTCAGCAGCGCCTCGACATGCGCCTCCAGAAACGCAAAATACTCCGCGTCCGCAATCGCCGCGTGCTTGACCGACTCGGCCAGCCCCGCCCGGTACTGCCGGTCGTCCAGCGTCTGCAGCGTCGCCGTGTCAATATACACCGCCGCCGGCTGCCAGAACGCGCCGATGGCATTCTTGCTGACCGAGCTGTCCACCCCCGTCTTGCCGCCGATGGCCGAATCCGCCTGGCTGACCGTCGTCGTCGGTATCTGCACCACCGGAACGCCCCGCTTAAAAATCGCCGCCGCGAACCCCGCGATATCCCCCACCGTCCCCCCGCCGAGAGCCGCTACCACGCTGTCCCGCCCCAGAAACCCGCGGTCCATCTGCTCAACGATCTCCGCGACCGTCTGCAAATGCTTGGAATTTTCCCCCGGCGGATCGATCACATACACCCCCGCCTCCCGTCCGCCCAGCAGCGCCGCCAAATGCCCGGCCCGCGCCACCTCCGCATCGGTAACCACAAACAGCGTCCGCCCGGCAAACGCCGCCTCCAGCGCAGGCCAAAGACGACCCAGGAAATCCTTCCCGATACAGATTTCGTACGCCCCCGCCGGCGTCGATGGCACCGGCACGGAAATCCGCCTCACAGCAGGGTCACAATCCAGTGGCTTCATGGCTTCAATACGTAATCACAACATGAAACGGATACGGTTTGATCTTCTCCCGACCGGGAAGATCCGACAATTCAATCAAAAACGAAAGCCCGCTGATCTCGGCGCCGACTTTTTCCATCAGTTCGCACGCCGCCGCGATCGTCCCCCCCGTCGCCAGCAGATCGTCCACCAATAGCACCTTATCCCCCCGCTTGACCGCATCCAGATGCACCTCAATCGCATCCTGCCCGTATTCCAGCCCGTAGGCCACCGCAATCGTCTGATGCGGCAGCTTGCCCTTCTTCCGCAGCGGAATAAACCCCGCTTTCAGCGCATGAGCAATGGCCGACCCAAAAATAAACCCCCGCGCCTCCACCGCCGCCACATACGCAATCCCCCGGTCCATAAACGGAGCGGCCATCTCCTGAATCGCCGCCGAAAACGCCGCCGGATCGGCCAGCAGAGGCGTGATGTCGCGAAACTGAATCCCCGGCTTTGGAAAATCCGGAATCGTGCGAATGTATTCTTTCAAATCCACGTCAAACCTCACTTTAAAAAGGATTGATTTCAGTGAAGAAAACAGAAGTATAACCAAAATATCCCCCTGAAAAAGTAAAAAATGCCCCTCGGCGCACAAAAAAAGCGGACCGGCAGTACCGATCCGCGCTCCCTTGTCCCGGAAAAGGGTATTTATGTCGTCATCAGTTCATTCAGTTGAGCCAGCCCGTTCCGCTGAATCTGACGCACCCGTTCGCGCGTCAGCCCGAGCTTTTTGCCGATCTGCTTGAGCGTCAGCGGCTCCTGTCCATCCAGTCCGAACCGAAGCCGAAGCACCTCGGCCTCCCGCTCGTCGATCTTTTCCAGCATTTTCAGTGCCCGCGCCAGTTCCTCATCCGTCCCGATTACATCCTCAGGCAGGCAAATCCGGTCATCTTCAATCGAATCCTCCAGCCCTGCGTTCTCCTCCGCCGAATCATACTGGAATCCCGCCTCCACAATCGCCACAATATCCTGAATCGCGCGGGCCTTGCGAATCGGCACCTTCATCGCCCCGGCCATCTCCTCCAGACTGACCGTCCGGCCAAGCTGAAGCTCCAGGTCCGCATACGTATGCCGCCACTGGTTAATCAGCTCCACCATATACGTCGGAATATGAATCGGCTGGGCATTGTTCAGGATCGACCGCTTGATCGCCTGCTTGATCCACCACGCCGAGTACGTGCTGAACCGAACGCCGTGTTCCGGATCGAATGTATCCACCGCCCGAAGCAGCCCCAGGTTACCCTCCTCAATCAGGTCGCCCAGCGTCATTCCCCGGCCGTTGAAGTTTTTGGCGATCTTGACCACCAGCCGAAGATTCGAGCGAACCAGCCGGTCCCGTGCCTCCGGATCATTCGATTCAATCACCGCCAGGGCCAGCGACTTCTCTTCTTCCCAGCTCAGCAGCGGAGATTCGTCAATTTCTCGCAGATAATCTTTTATGGTAACATCAAAAGCCATGTTCCGCTCTCCTGTAAGGATCGGGTTTCGGATTCAATTCAACGTCTTATTATGGCGTAAAATTCAGCGTTTTTTTCGGACCTTCAGACCGATACACACAGCCCGCGTCTCCAAGGCCCATATCGGCACTCCGCCCCTCATCCCTTAACCTGCAAAGCCCCCCAAAATGCAACCTCCGACGGGGTTTTTCCGTCCCCAAAAACCGCCCCAAAGCCCGCTGCGTAAGCGACGCATATCGGCGCAAAAACCGCCAAATGGCTCATAAAACAAGACTTGCGGCCCTCGAAAAGAAAAAAGAAATATCCCCTCTGTTTTTACCGGTATAAACAATCGCCGAACAATTCGAGAAAGGCCCTTGACGAGCCGGGAGACATCCGATAAGATGCAGGAGCGCATGGAGGGGCTCGAACAGCTCGTCGGCTGTTCAAAAGGATTCGTAAATGCAAGCGGCCGCAATCGCGGCTTGCCGAGGTAAATGAGACATAATGACACGGTCCAGACAATCCGGTTTTACGCTGTTGGAATTGCTGGTGGTCATCGGGATCATCTCTATGCTGCTGGCGATCATCCTGCCTTCCTTATACAAGGCCCAGGGCCGCGTCCGGACCGTCACCTGCCAGTCCAACCTCAAGCAGTGGGGCATCAACATGCTCATTTACTCCAGCGACAATGACGGCTTCCTGCCCTCCAACAGTCGCGACTGGGTCGCCGCCCTGCTGCCCTATTCAAGCGAAGCGTCCCCGGCCGACAACGGCAAAAACAGCATCGCCTGCTGCCCCCTGGCCACCCAGCCCTCCGCCGGCAGCGGCAGCCAGCCCTATACCGCCTTTACCCTACAGAGCGGCTACTCCTCCGAACCCATCGCCCTCGGCAGTTACGGCATCAACGGCTGGGTCTGCAACGTGCCGTCCTCCGAAACCGAAATCTACGGCGTCTCCACACGCAACAACTGGAGACGTTTTGATGTGGACGAATCAACCTCCAAAATCCCCCTCATTCTCGACAGCATGTGGATGCGGGCCTTTCCCGACAATACCAATCTGCCCCCGGAAAAAAACGGCGATTTTGACAACTGCGACCTGACCGGCGCCGGACGGCGGCAGATGCGCCACTTCTGCATCGACCGGCACGGCGGGACCACCAACGGGACGTTCATGGACCTGTCCGTCCGAAAGATCGGACTGCGGGAATTGTGGAAACTCAAATGGCACCGCGCCAGCGACACAGGCGCCCCCGAGCCCGGATGGCCCGAATGGATCGAACCCCTTCCGGGCAATTGATCTTCGCCTGCTTCTTCTCGTAATATCCTCCGCGCAAAACCTTCGCGCCGGCCCTCCGCCCGGACGCTATTCCTCCGGCGACAGACCGGGAAGATCTTCCGAAGGATCCGTCCACAGCGGCGTATCCGACAGCGTCAGCGCCGTATCGATCAGCGCCAGGTGCGAATACCCCTGCGGAAAATTGCCCAGCAGACGGCGGGTCGCAAAGTCCATATCCTCGCTGAACAGGCCCAGGTGATTGCTGTGCTTCAACAGCTCCTCGAACATCGCAACGGCCTGCTCCTTCTTGCCAATCCGGTACAAACTCCGGATCATCCAGAACGTACAGACCGTAAACGACGATTTAGGCGTACCGAAATCGTCCGGCTCCCGGTACCGGTACATCAGCCCGTCCACACATAACTGCCTGTAGGTTTCCTCCACCGTGCTGACATACACCGGCTCGTCCGCCCGCAAAAACCCGTAATGCTCAGCCAGCAGGTTCGCCGCGTCCATCGAACCGCCCCCGTAGTACTGCGTCAGCGCGCCGCTGTCCGGGTGACGGCCCTTCTTCAGAATGTCCTTCTTGATCTGGTCCCGAAGCCGGGTATAACTCATCGCGTCCGGCTGTTTGCGGAAGAACAGGGCAATCTTCGCCGCCCGGTCCATCGCCACCCAGCAGAGGATCTTCGAAAACGTAAAGTGCTTGCGCTCCGTTCGATATTCCCAGATCCCCGAGTCCAGCTTGCGCCAGTTATTGTGCACGTGCCGCGTCAGCGTCCGAACCACCGTCCAGAGGTCCTCCTTGTTGTCAATCGAGCTGCTGAACAGCAGCAAACTCTGGTAGATCGCGTCCATCAAAACCCCATAGACGTCATTCTGCTTTTGCTTGATCGCCGCATTGCCCACACGCACCGGCCGGGAATCCTCATACCCGCTCAGCCACGGCAGTTGACACTCCTCCAAAGGACGCCGCGGATTAATGCGATACAAAATCTGGATAGTCTCATCCTTGTACGGCACGATATTCAGGATAAAATCCAAAAACCGTTTGGCCACGTTGTAATGCCCCAGCCGCGAGAGAATCGAGATCGTCATCGAGGCGTCCCGAATCCAGCAGAAACGGTAATCCCAGTTCCGCTGCTCGCCGATGGTTTCCGGCAAACTCGTGGTCGCCGCCGCCAGAATCGCCCCGCTCTTCTGATGCGCCAGCGTTTTCAAAACAATCGAGCTCAGCTCCACTTCCTTCGGATACTTCGTCAGCAGCGTCGTCTTGGAAGTCCAGCCCATCCAGTACACCTTCGTCCGCTCAAATTCCAGCTCCGCCCAGTCGATATGCGGATGCGTAATCTTCTGGTTGTAGCTCAGCAGCAGAAAGCAGTCCTTCTCCGGCCGGATCGCCTCCGCATCCGCGATCTTCTCCAGCGGCAGATCCGAATACAGGTAAATCGATTCATACGGCCCGTCCTTCGTCCAGTACTTGAGAAACTCGCTCGTGATCACCCGTTGCGTTTCAGACTGGGCATACGCCGGACGCGGGCGGTACCGGATCCGGATCGCCGGCCTCCCCGAAATCACACGAATGAACCGGATAATCTCCGGCGGGCAGTGATAAAAACCGCTGTCGGTCTTGTACCGCGGCATAAAATCATACAAATCAAAAACCCCGGACTCAGACTGATAGCGGGTTCGCAAAATCGGCGTCTTGTTGACGTATTGCTGGGTGACCTGCCCGTCGTCGGCCGTCTCAACCGAAAAAAAGCCGCCGTTTTCCCGGTCCAGCAGATGAGCAAACACCGACCCCGAATCAAAATCCGGCATACAGCACCAGTCGATACTGCCGTGCTTGCTGACCAGCGCCGCCGTCTTGCAGTTACCGATAATGCCGTAATCCAGGTTCTCCATAAAATATCCCGATCCTCAGTGCCGCCAAAAAGAAAAAACCTTACAGCCCCCACGCGCGGGCAAACGCCGAAAAGCTGCGGTCATATGTCTTCTCTACATCATCCGGAAAACAGCAGGCCGGAAGCTGTCGGCTTTTCAGATGATACTGCAAACACTCGCAGCAGACCCCCTTGCGGCTGCACCCCGGATACGAACAGTTGCAGAACGTCATATTCTTCTCTTGTTTGCACTCCATAATTATCTCCGTGTTTACTGGTTAAACGTTCGAATTCCTGCGGACTTAAAATAGGAACCGCCGAAGGCCATTCCCCTACACAGTCACACGCCGGATTTTCGCCCCGACGGCGTTCAGTTTTTCCTCGATTCGTTCATACCCGCGGTCGATGTGATAAACCCGCTGCACCGTCGTGGTGCCGCTGGCCGCCATCCCCGCCAGCACCAGCGCCGCCGAGGCCCGCAGATCCGAGGCCATCACCGGCGCGGCGATCAGTTCGTCCACCCCTTCCACAATCACGCTCGGGCCTTCCTTGCGCAAATGAGCCGCCATGCGGTTCAGTTCCGCCACATGCATAAACCGGTCCGGATAAATCTTCTCCGTAATCACGCTGTTGCCCTCGGCCAGGGCCAGCAGCGCCATAAACTGCGCCTGCAAATCCGTCGGAAATCCCGGGTACGGCTGCGTCGTAATGTCAGCCGGCCGCACTTGCCCCGCGTAAGCCACCTCGCAGCCGTCGCCGTCGGCCTCCACGGAAATCCCGATCTGACGAAACCGATCCGTCACCGCCAGCATCTCATTGAGAGGACAGCGGTCGATGCGCAGGCGGCTTTTCGTGATCGCCGCCGCCGCCATAAACGTGCCCGCCTCAATCCGGTCGCTGATCACCCGGTAGGAAACCGGCTTCAGCTCCCGCACCCCTTCGATCACCAGGCGCGGCGAGCCGATCCCCCGGATCTTCGCCCCCATCGCGTTCAGGCACCCGGCCAGGTCCGCCACCTCCGGTTCGCAGGCAGCCGACTCGATTACCGTCGTCCCCCTGGCCAGCGTCGCCGCCATCATAATATTATCCGTCCCCAGCACTGTCGTCCCGAACGGCCCGCCCAGAAAAATCGGCGCACCCCGAAGCCCCCCGGCCGGGGCCTGGGCCACGATATACCCCTCCTCCAGGTGAATGTCCGCCCCCATCGCACGAAGTCCGCGCAGGTGAATGTCCACCGGCCGGTCCCCGATCGCGCAGCCCCCCGGCATCGAGACCTTCGCCCGCCCGAACCGCGCCAGCAGCGGACCCAGAATGCAGATGCTCGCCCGGATCTTCCGCACAATGTCATATTCACCCACCGGCCGGTCCAGCGGACCCGTGTCGATGCGCAGCGTTCCGTCCGGCTCGCGCTGCGCCTCGGCCCCCATGCTCTCCAGAAGCGTCCCGAACGATTCGATGTCCGCCAGGTGCGGGGCATTGGGAATCGCGCACCGGCCCCCCGGAAGGATCATCGCCGCCAGGATCGGCAGCGTGGAATTCTTGCTGCCGGCCACTTCAATCGTGCCGGACAACTCTACCGGACCGTCAATCTCAAAAATATCCATAATGCTTTTCCTTGCTAAATGCCTCTGTTTTTACTATAACACGCACTCTTTGAGAAGGCAAATGCCGTCTATGGAAACCGTGGAAATGATCCGAAACATCCTCTTGTCAGCCGTCGATCTGCCGGCCGAAACCGTCGTCGAAACGGCCCCTCCGGCCGCCGCGGCCGCCGCCGTCGTATGGATTCTCAACGGAGCCGGACTGCTCCTGCTGATCGCCTGGCTGATCCGTACCGGCCTGAGCGATCCCCTCGCCCGCTGCCCCCTCCGGCGGCATCGCCTGCCCCCCTGGCTTGTACCCTCACAAATCATGATCTGGATGGTCGGCTATTATTTCCTGATGGTCTTTGTTCAAACCCTCTACCCCGACATAGAAAGCCCTGCCCATCAGCTTGCCGCCAATATCGTGATGATTCTCTGGTACCTGATTCTCCTGGTCCTGTTCTTGGCAGCAGCACGCTTCGGTTTTGTCCGCGGCCTCAAGGGCTTCGGCCTGCGCCCCCCCGCCCCCGGCAAAGACCTGGCCGCCGCCGCCCTGACCCTCACCGCCGTCCTGCCCCTGATCTACGGAGCAATGGCCGCCGTTTATTGGATTGGCAAACTCCTGAATCCCGACTTCGCAATGGAGCAGCACGCCTCCCTGGCTGCCCTCGGCGATTTCCCCCAGTGGTGGATGCGGGCCGTCATCGTCTTCGGCGCCGTCCTGATCGTCCCCCTCTTCGAGGAAGTGCTCTTTCGCGGATTCCTCCAGTCAGCCCTGACCGCCCAACTGCGAAACCCCTGGATTTCAATCGGGCTGACATCGGGCCTGTTTGCCCTGATGCACCCGTATCCGACCCATCTGCTGCCGTTGTTCATCTTATCGGTCGGTCTCGGATACGCCTATGAAAAAAGCGGCTCGCTGCTGCGCCCGATTGGAATGCACATTGTATTCAACGGAATCAACATTACATTCACCCTGCTGGGCGTCTGAGGCGGTTTGCACCAACCCCCGCGGCAGGCCGGCGCCGGTGTACTCCCCGTCCAACAATTAAGTTGAACAAACGAAGAGACGATGGGATAAATAACAGGAGCGGCGTAAATCGCCGCTTTTCTCATAACGGAGCTTACAACAATGAATATACGATACGTCGTATCGACGATGGTCTTCTGGTGGCGGGAACACAACCTGTCCTTTGAACAGGAGTGCGGCTTTCTGCGATCCCTCGGCTTCGGCGTCGAAATCTGGCCGACCATCAAGGGCCACGAGGAATGCCGCTTCAACCGGCGCAACTGGGCCCGGCTTCAACTGGCCACCGAAGGCATGCTCGTCTCGCTGCACTCCCGGCAGGACGGCCCCACACTGGCCGAATGGGACGAGCAGCTCCAGTGCGCCAAACTGCTCAGCGCCCCCATGGTCACAGACCTGGCCGGTCTGTGCGTCTCCGACCAGCTCAGCATAGCCGACTGGGGCTTTGCCGCCGAAGTGGTCAAGATGGCCGAAATACACGGCGTCAAATTGTGTGTCGAAAACGGCCGCCTGCCCCAATTGATCGAGGTCGGCCGCCGCTTTGAATCCATCTGGTACTGCTTCGACACCGGCCACGCCTATCTCGACCAGGAACGTCCCTTTTCGGAATACGTCGAGAAACTGGCCCCCCGCACCGCCTATCTCCACCTGACCGACAATTACGGCCGATGGGACGATCACGAACCCCCCGGAGTGCGCGGCGGAATGCCCAGAAAAAACTGGGATCTCCTCCTCGGAGCCCTCGACAAGGTGGACCACGAATTGATCGGCTCCCTCGAGATGATTCCCTGCCTGCCCGGCACCATGATCCGCCAGGGAAGCAAGTTCCTCTTCGATGTCATCGGCTGGCCCAACCGACCCGTCCCCCAGCCCGGCGTCGATGAAACCTCCTACCGCCCAACGTAAAACCTCTTTTATTCAACGGATAGGTTCTCGCGGTTTCTCCACCTCTTTTTTCGGCTTCCGTTTTTTTGATACCCCGTAAAAGGCGGATCCGTTATAGTAGGCAATCGCATAGAGTCGAAAAATAGAGTGATCCCGAAAGGGAAGGACCGCCGGCCATGAAAAAAACATATTTACTGCAAAGCGCCGTCATTGCTTCGCTGGGCGGTCTGCTGTTCGGATTCGACACGGCCGTCATCTCCGGCGCCGAGCAGGCCCTCCAGCAGCTTTACGAGGCAGCGTATCAGTCGCTGGCCGATGCCATGAAGGGCCTGCCGCTGCTGGGCAAACCCGGCTTCTGGCACGGCTGCACCACCGCCAGCGCCCTGATCGGCACCATCCTCGGCGCCTGGCTTGCCGGCAAGCCCTCCGATGCCCTCGGCCGACGCAAGACTCTCTCCCTGCTGGCCCTGCTGTATTTCGTTTCCGCCGTCGGCAGCGCCTTCGCGTGGAACTGGGCCTCCTTTGTCATCGCCCGTTTCATCGGCGGTCTGGCGGTCGGCGGCTCCTCGGTGGTCGGACCGGTCTACATCGCCGAAATATCCCCCGCCCGATCCCGCGGCCGTCTGGTGGCCCTGATGCAGTTCAATATCGTCCTCGGCATCCTCCTGGCCTTTTTGTCCAATTACATCATCGGCGCACTGAAACTGGGCTCCGTCGAATGGCGGTGGATGTTCGGCGTCGAGGCCGTACCGGCCGCGGCGTTCTTCGGGCTGCTGTTTGCGGCCCCGCCCAGCCCCCGCTGGCTGATGATCCGCGGCCGGGCCGAGCAGGCCCGTGCAGTCATGGAGCGGCTGGGCAATGAAAACATCCAGCAGGAAATGCGCGAAATTCAGCAGTCCATCGACTCGGCCCTCCATACGCCGAAGGAGCCGCTGTTCCAGAGAAAATATCGAACGCTCATCCTGCTGGCCGTTGCCATCGCCATGTTCAATCAGCTCTCCGGCATCAATGCGCTGCTCTATTATTCAGCGCGCATTTTTTCAATGGCCGGAGCCGGCGCCGACCTGGCCCGCCTGCAAAGCGTGATCGTCGGCCTGACCAACCTGGTCTTTACGATGCTCGCGATAACGGTGATCGACCGCTTCGGCCGTAAAAAACTCATGCTGGCCGGCTCCATCGGCTACATCGTCAGCTTGAGCGCCGTCGCGTGGGCCTTTTACACCGGCCGCGGCGGCATCATCGTGCTGGCGGCCATCGTTCTCTTTATCGCCTCGCACGCCTTCGGGCAGGGAGCCGTAATCTGGGTGTTCCTCAGCGAAATCTTCCCGACCCGCGTCCGGGCCAAAGGCCAGGCGCTGGGGTCCTTCACGCACTGGTTCATGTGCGCGGCCGTCGCCTGGACCTTTCCCCTGTTTGCCGAGCAGACCGGGGCGCACATCTTCGCCTTTTACGCGGGAATGATGGGCCTGCAACTGATCTGGGTGATCCTCTTCATGCCCGAAACCAAAAAGATCCCCCTCGAAGAGATTCAAAAGCGATTGGGGATTGAATAATTTTGTCTCAGCGGTTAAGATTTGTTAATCAATTAGAAAATGGATAGTGCGATGAACAAATTTACACTTGCCGCAGAAGCCGTCGATCCCGGCCGGGTGCCGAAGCGAACCGTCTATACCGGGGCAAAGATTCCCGCCATCGGGCTGGGGACCTTTGGATCGGACCGGTTTTCGGCCGAGCAGGTGGCCCGGGCCGTCCGGGGAGCCGTCGCCGCCGGATACCGGCATATCGACTGCGCCTCCGTCTACGGCAATGAAGCCGAGATCGGCAAGGTTTTCAGCGAGATTCTCAGCAGCGGGGCGCTCCGCCGAGAGGAACTGTGGATCACCTCAAAGGTCTGGAACGACAGGCACGACCGTGTGATCGACGCCTGCAAAAAATCCCTGGCCGACCTGCAACTCGATTCCCTGGACCTGTACCTCGTCCACTGGCCCTTTCCCAATTTCCACCCGCCCGGCTGCGATGTCACTTCGCGCAGTCCCGACGCTCGGCCGTACATCCATGAAAACTTCATGAAGACATGGCGGCAGATGGAACAATTAGCCGACAGCGGCCTGGTCCGGCACATCGGCACCTCCAACATGACCATTCCCAAACTGACGCTCCTTCTGCGCGATGCACAGGTCAGGCCCGCCTGCAACGAGATGGAACTGCACCCGCATTTTCAGCAGCCGGATTTATTTCAGTTTTGTCTGGACAACGGAATTGTGCCGATCGGGTATTGCCCCCTCGGTTCACCGGCGCGTCCCGAGCGCGACCGCACCCCGGACGATACCGCCGATCTCGAAGACCCGGTCATTCTCGAAATCGCCGCCCGGCACAACACCACCCCCGCCGCTGTCTGCATCCGATGGGCACTTACGCGAGGCCAGATCCCCATCCCGTTTTCACGGCATCACTACAAAGAAAATCTGGAAGCCGCCGCCGCCGGGCCGCTCTCCGACGAGGAGATCAAGCGGATCAGCAAAATCGATAAAAACTGCCGCCTCATCAAGGGGCAGGTGTTTTTGTGGAAGGAAAACCAAAACTGGGAAGATCTCTGGGATACAAACGGAGAAATCACCCCGCCGTGATAGTGAAAACCAGCCATCAAAGGAGATTCGGACGATGAATAAAATGAAAGGCGCGATACTGCCGGGCAACAGCACCGTCGAACTGAAAGAATTCGATATTCCCAAACCCGGACACGGCGAGGTATTGATCAAAATGAAATCCTCAACCATCTGCGGTTCGGACATCCGCTGCATCTATCACGAACATCTCGGCAAAGGCCCCGAAGGATACCAGCCCGGAAGGATCGCCGGACATGAACCCTGCGGACAGATCGCCCAGGCCGGCCCCGGATGCCGACGCTTCAAAGAAGGCGACCGCGTAATCATCTATCACATTTCCGGCTGCGGCCTCTGCAACGACTGCCGACGCGGCTATTACATCTCCTGCACCAGCCCGTACCGACGGGCCTACGGATGGCAGCGAGACGGCGGTATGGCCCAGTACCTGCTGGCCGAAGAAAAGGACCTGGTCTTCCTGCCCGATGAACTTTCCTATTCGGACGGCGCCCAGGTCGCCTGCGGATTCGGAACGGTCTACGAAGGGCTCGAAAAAATCGGCATCTGCGGCAACGATGCGGTGCTGATCACCGGGCTGGGCCCGGTCGGCCTGGCCGCGGCGATGCTGGCCCGGGCAATGGGCGCCCAAAAAATCATCGGCATCGAGGTACTTGAAGAACGAATCCAAATCGCCGAAGAAAAAAACCTCTTTGACAATGTCCTCAAAGCCGGGCCGGAGAACGTCCGGCAGGTCCGCGATCTGACCGGCGGCGCCGGCGCCGAAAAAACAGTGGACTGTTCGGCCAACGAAAAAGCCCGCCTGACGTGCATCCAGGCCGCCCGCAAATGGGGCAAAATCGTCTTCCTCGGCGAAGGCGGCACCTGCGCCTTCCAGCCCTCGCCGGATATCATCCACGACCAGAAAACCATCTACGGCTCCTGGGTGACCAACCTGTGGCGGATGGAGGAACTGGTCGAACGGCTCGTCCGCTGGGGCCTTCATCCCGAAGACCTGATCACACACCGCTTTCCGCTGGAGCAGGCGGACGAGGCATACGCCCTCATGGCCTCCGGCCGATGCGGCAAGGTCGCCGTCGTCTTCGATGAAGAATTGAAATAAGGAGCCGGAGGACCCGGTATTTATTCAGCCGTCAGGGTAACACGGCCCGGCCTCAGCCCCTCGGCCGCCGCCAGGATCTCGATCGTGCCCGGCTCTTTCTGCGACTGAAGAATCAGCAGTCCCCGCCCCTCGTACACCGGGTACACAGTGCCCTGGTGATCCTCATGACAGGCCGGGTCGCCGTTGCCGAGGCCCAGAATCTTCGCCGAACCGGATACCGTAAAAGCAATCCTGTTGTCCGCATCCGGCACAAGAATCCCCTTCTCGTCCGTCACCGCAAATTCAATCTCGCACACATCCCGCCCGTCGGCCCGGATCGTCTTTGCATCCGCCGTCAGTCGGATCGCCGCCGCCCCCCCCGCGGTCTGCACGGCGTATCGGCACACCTCGAGGCCCTCTTTTTTCCCAATCGCCGTCAGCGTGCCCGCCTCAAACGGAACCTCCCAGACGAGCATCCCGCCCCTCGCCTCCGCCCGCTTTTTCGTCCCCAGGTCCCGGCCGTTTAAAA
>JAHDQI010000110.1 GCA_018433925.1 Phycisphaerae bacterium
ATTCACCTAATATTCACACTATTATACTATGAATACATCTCCTCTTCAATTTTTTTTCGTTTTTGATTGGGTGTCCATAAAAAAAGGGGCCGGTGCGTTCCATTGGCACCAGCCCCAGGTATTTTTTTGAATCATTTAAAAGGGACGTTTCAGACGGTCAGGAATGGCCCTCGTCACCGGCCGGGTCAGTCGAAATCTTGATATCGCCGGGCATGAGCGACCCGTCCAGTCCGCCGCGGCGCTGCGGAATCTCTTCCCGGATCGGTTCGCCGCCGCCGGCCTTGGCCGTTTTTTCCTCGCCTCCGGCCGCCGCCTGATCCTCTTCGGCCCAGCGAACGCGGCGAAGTGAAAGACCGATCTTGCGGGCATCGGTATCAACCCGCAGAATCTTGACTTCCAGCGTATCGCCGATCTTGACCACGTCCTGAGGCGAATCGACTTTTTCATCCGACAGCTCAGAGATATGCAGCAGTCCTTCGAGATCCGGCTCCAGCTCCACAAAAACGCCAAAATTGGTCAGTTTGGTTACCGTACCTCGCACGATCTGACCCGGAATGTATTTTTCCGGAATCGCACGGACCCACGGATCCTCGGCAAGCTGCTTGAGACCCAGTGAAATGCGGTGCTTTTCCTCGTCCACTTCGAGCACCACGCACTTGACTTCCTGGCCCTTCTGCAGACACTCGCCGGGATGGTTGAACTTCTTGGTCCAGCTCAGATCGGAAATATGAATCAGGCCGTCAATACCCGGCTCGATTTCCACAAACGCTCCGTAATTGGTCAAGCTGGTGATCCGCGCGGTCACAATCGTGCCGACCGGATACTTCTGCCCGGCGACGGACCACGGGTTGGTTTCGAGCTGCTTGAGACCCAGCGAAATTTCCTGCTTGTCCTTGTTGACATCCAGGACGGCCACTTCCACTTCCTCGCCGACATGCAGCACATCGGCCGGGTGTCCGATTCGCTTGGTCCAGCTCATCTCGCTGATGTGGATCAGCCCCTCGACGCCTTCTTCCAGGCGGACAAAGGCGCCGTAATTCATGATGTTCACGACGGTGCCCTTCACCCGGCTGCCTACCGGGTAGCGATCCTGAACGGTTTCCCACGGGCTGGCGCTCTTTTGCTTGAGACCCAGCGAAATCTTCTCCGAGTTCTTGTCCACGCCGATGACCATGCACTCGATCTCCTGGTCCATATTGACCATTTCCGACGGGTGCGAAATGCGGCCCCAGCTCATGTCTGAAATATGCAGCAGGCCGTCCAGGCCGCCCAGGTCGATGAACACGCCGAAGTCGGCGATGTTCTTGACAACGCCTTTGCGAAGCTGACCTTCCTCAATCTCGGCCAGCAGTTTTTCCTTGTTGGCCTGACGATTTTCTTCGATGATCTTGCGGCGAGAGACCACGATGTTGTGATTGTCTGTGTCAATCTTGAGAATCTTGCACTCAATTTCCTCGCCGATAAAACGGCTGATGTCCCCCGGCTTGCGGATGTCCACCTGCGAGGCGGGCAAAAAGACCGGCACGCCGATATCCACCAGCAGACCGCCCTTGATGCGTCGGCTGACAATCCCCTTGACAACATCGCCTTCGGCATGATGCGTAATGACATGTTCCCACCCGCGAATCCGATCGGCCTTCCGCTTGGAAAGCAGGATCGAACCTTCCGCGTCGACCTCCTCCAGCAGCACCTCCAGTTCCTTGCCGGGCTGAATCTCTGCCGGATCATCAAATTCCGAGGCGTCCACGATCCCTTCACTCTTAAGCCCCAGTTCAACGATGACGTCATTGCCGAGCTGTGTGACAATCCGGCCCTTGACAATCGTGCCGGGAACGAGGGCTTCGATCTTCTTTTCCAGCGCCTCGCTGAGCATTTGATCGTGTTCGTGGGTAAAAAGTTCGCTGACTTGCTGTTCGACTTCCTCGGCCGTCAGACCGAGCTTACTGATAATGTTCCTGTCTACCATAATAAACATTCTCCTGCGGGGCTGTTCATCGGTTCCAGAGGCGCCCCGCATATACGCCGCCGAAACCTGTTTCACTGGTTCAAGTGAACAATAAAAACGCATTGACCTACACAGCCAATACGACGGTTGTTAACCAATCTATCGGTCCGATCGAAAAATCAATAAGTCGTTTAATCTAATGGGTTTATTGGCCACTTAAGGCCAATAGACTCGGCACGGGTTTTCGATATTTCCACGGTTTTTTGACAACAAACCAAAATACCAGACAAAACCAGTCTTTAGTCCAAAAAGAAAATTGTACTCCTTAGGAGGCCTGTTGTCAACCGATCCTATTTCATGAAACGGCGATTTTGAGTATTCTACCGGATTTATCCGGAAAGGGATGCCATGACAAGTTAATCCAGCTTTTCGCAAGGCGAAAAATGAGAGGGTAGAGCCGTTTACCCTACCCTTTCACTATGATAAACAGATCAGAACCGCCTGATACAAAGGGACAAGGCCCCAAAGCTAAAAAGCAACAAAGTACAGGGCTCAGGGACAGCGCTTATTTTGGTTACGAATACCATGTCACCCGGTATTTTTTCCACCACATACATAGAATCATCAGGACCAAATGTTATACACTCGATAATATCATCATTGCCGGCTTGGGCAAATAGAGACCATTGGCCGTCTGGTGAAATGCTTCCAAACGCCCAGCCATTTCGTTGGGCATACAGCAGTCCTCCGAAAGCGCTTGTTTCAGTCGTATCAAACTCAATGTGGGTGATTCGTGTAATGTCGCTGAACTCAGTGGTAGTTCCATCAGGATTCACCGTCCATAGGTTATATGTATCTGAAAATGGGAGAGATTCATCAGACACAATTAGATACAGAAAGCCGCCGTAATGACCGGATGGGTCTGCTTTTATGTCATGGCCTGACATTCCCGCTCCAAGCTGGGTGAACAACTCATATTGCCCGGGTTCATGAACTTTATACAGGTTGCCGTAGCCCCGGCGAGCCGAAACAAACATTTTTCCGTCATAGCGGCCCATCCTGTCTATCGCAATTCCTATGAGTGTACCTCCGATAGAAGCAAAGGTTGAAGGAATCCCATCGGCCTGTCTTACATAAGTTACGCCGGAATCGGCATCGTTAAAATACAAAGCGTTCCCATAGGTTGTCCCTCCCGCATAAAGAACTCCCTGGAGATTAAGAAACCGATCTAAAACTTCGGCTTGTCCGCTTGAGTTAATTCTGACTAATGAACCGCCGTCATGAGTAACATAAAGATTGCCGGCATCATCAAAATCAGCGTACTTAACCCGTCCCGAATCCGGCATGGCGTATTGGGCGTAAGTTTCCGTGATATAGCCCGGAGTTGCGATGACTAAACCATACGTGTTGGCCGCGCCCAGTGCCAACAAGACAAGCAAATAAACCTTTCTCATGATACCATCTCCTTTCTTGAATTACATTATGGTTTTTTACAACATACAAGTACGGCATAATTATCCTCTACCTCATTGGATTGAGTCAAATAGTCTTCAATTTCAAAAAGAAGATGCAAACACGCAGAAGTTTCATTGTCTTCAGCCAGAAAATTCTGAGCGATCCCGTCAAACAGTAAGTGCAAAATAGCCCCATGATATCCACAAAACTCAACGACTCTGAATTGTTTGTGGGTTAGAGGTAGAATCTTATCCGATTCGATTGCCTCAGAGGGATCCTTCAGGATCATGCTTAACCGGCTTGGCCTGATTATTTTCTTGTTGGTTTTCCCGTCAATAATGTGCGACTTGTATTTGTCTGGGAGAATGGCTCGAATCGAGTTCGCTAATTGTAACTGCTTGTCTGTCCATTGAAAACGAGAAGGCCCGACATATTCATCAAATAAGAAATACCCATCAGGAGATAAACATTGGTTTAGTTTAATAAGCAACGGCTTAAGCGGACTGAAATGATGAAGGGCGTGCTCAATAAAGATTACATCGTAAGCGTTTTCGTAAAGTGCTATGCGATTGACATCTCCAACAAGATACTTGATACACTGATCCAGGCCGGCTTCTTGGGCCAGTTGTGCGGCCTTTTTCAGGCGTGTACCGGAAAGATCGTACGCTTCAATGCGACGGAACAAACCCGTTTTGGCCCACTGAAGCACTTTTTGCCCTTCTCCGCAACCAAGTGTCAATCCCCTTAACTCGGATCTGTTAGATAAATACTTGTGGCAAAAATAGTCCCGGAAATGAATAGTTTCATC
>JAHDQI010000146.1 GCA_018433925.1 Phycisphaerae bacterium
GATGTAAAAGAATATATAGAGTATATAAGCCAAACAACGAACATAAATAATGAAGCTTAAATAATGTCCGCCAGAAGTGGAAGAGGTGGACGGAATTACAAAAATCTCCTTGCGGATTAGAGGGCCTTCAGTAGCTTAAGAACGTAAGCAACACTATATCGCAGGGTCTGGACTGGCGTCTTACTCGCGAATGACAAGGGACTACTGAATGGCGAAGATGAAAACGACAAAGAAGCAGACGAAGGGGGCGCGTACGTTGGCAAAGTTGACGGCTGGGCGGCCTTCGCCTGTTGTGGATACGCGGGTGATTTACTGCGGGGATAACCTGGAGCAGTTAAAGCGGCTGCCGGAGGGGTGTGTGGATTTGATGGACGGAATGGACCCGATGGACCTTATGGACCTTATGGACCTTATGGACCTTATGGACCTCATGGACCTTATGGACCTGATGGACAGAAGAACTCAATTGAGTTGTTAGAGGGAGATCTTTGTGAAGGAGAAAGCCAATTTAATTCAGAAACATGGGGGTTATCGGAAGCTTAAAAGTTATCAGATCGCACAGCTTATTTATGATTTTACAGTCCGGTTTTGTCAGCGTTATGTGGATCGCCACAGCCGAACCTATGATCAGATGATCCAGGCATCCCGAAGCGGAGTTCAAAATATCGCCGAAGGCAGCCGGGCCTCCGGGACCTCGAAGAAAACGGAAATCAAACTGACCAACGTTGCGCGTTCCAGCTTAGAGGAATTACGGCTTGATTATGAAGATTTTCTTCGGCACCGTGGGTTGGCATTATGGAACGGGGAAGATCCGAGGAGGAAAGATCTGATTGCTTTGCGGCTAACGAATGTTGATGAGGTTGCCCATTGGATTGAAACCGTTCATCAAAGCGAGCGATCTTTGCAGAAAGATTTAACTAAATCGTCCGGGTATGCAGGAATCGCAGCGAATGCGGCTCTGACTTTCATTGCCGTTGCTGACAGCCTGCTTGGTAAGCAGATCGAGGCGCAAGCACGGAACTTTGTAAATGAAGGAGGATTTGGCGAACGAATGTACCGTTTCCGGATGAATAAGAGAGGATAAGAAATTGACGGGCGGATTTACCCGGTGTCGGCGGCGGGCGACGAGGCGGGCGAAGGGGGATTTGAAATCTGAGATTTGAGATTTTTATGAATGGGTCTTTAGCGAGGGGGAGTTTTCCATTGTGTCTGCGGGGAGCGGGGGGGGCGTTTTGTTTCTTTTGTCGGGTGTCTCAGGAGCGGAATAGGATTGTTTTTTGGGAGGTGACGTCGGAGGCGATGGTTAGGTTTTTTGTATCGCAGGCGTGTATGATGTGCCGGTATTTATCGGCTTCGGGGAGCC
>JAHDQI010000279.1 GCA_018433925.1 Phycisphaerae bacterium
ATGGACGCATCGTCCGCCATTACCAGTGTATCCTTGATCTGATCGAGAAGATCGGCTTGTTTTTGCTCCATCTCCTCGACCTCAGTTCCGGCCAGTTCACGGTACTCCGCCTCCGCGGACGGATCGGCCAGAATGGTTCGGGCCTCGTCCAGTTGACCGGAGAGTTTGCGATACTGCCGGTAGCGGCTGACAATCGGCATCAACTTGCCCTGTTCTTTGCTCAGGGGGATCAGACGACTGGCATTGGAGGCCACCGCCGGATCGTTGATCTGCTGCTCGATCTCCCGGCAGCGGCTATCCAGCTCGTCGAGCTTGTCCAGTAAATGCCTGTTATTGTCAGCCATGGTTTGTGCCCTGTGTATAGACAAAAAAATTACGCTGCCAATCCTTAACTTGTACAATCAAGGCCAACAGCGCAATAGAGGGTCGAAGAGGGAAACTACTTTTTGTCCTGCTTGTCTTTCTTTTTGAAATAATCCTGGCCCGATCCGAACTTCTTCTGGAAACGCTCGATACGGCCGGCCGTATCGACAAACTTCTGTTTGCCCGTGTAAAACGGATGGCACATTGAGCAGATTTCCGCATGGATTTCCTTGGCCGTACTGCGCGTCTCAAAGCTGTTGCCGCACCCGCAGCGAACTTTTACTACCTGGTATTCCGGATGAATATCTTTTTTCATAATTTGTGCTCCAAACTCTCTTTCGACATTGAAAGCCCAATATTTTAACATCTATCTTAAATAATGCAAGCTTTTTATGAAAAATAGATACAGATAATCTATGTCTTGATATTGCCCCCATAATCCTATTATTTCGGGTCTTTTACTGCTCGTTTATAGCTTTATCGATGTTTTTTGCGCTTTCCACCTTGCGGGGAACCTGGATAACCACCCCCATACGGCCGAGTTGTTCGGCAACCTCCGGCTGATAGGGGTCGAGCTGCACGCTCCGCCTGAGGTACTCCTCGGCCCGGACCGAATCGCCCTTGGTCAGGTAATAATAGCCGATTTGCCTGTGCAGGGCAGCCGAATTGGGGGCCATTGCAAGGGCTTGCTGATAGCATTCAAGGGCATATTGGTCGAGCTGTTCCTGCTGAAAACCTCTTCCGAGGAGCGAGGACGCTTCCGCCGAGGCGCCGGCCTGATTGATATACAGCTCGGCCGCTAAGCGGGCGCGATCCTCCTGGCCCAGCAAGTGATAGGTCTTGACTTTTGCGGCCTGGGCCTTGTACAGTACCGGATCAAACTGAAGGGCTAACGTGAATTCCCACTCAGCCCGGTCCAAAAGTCCCTCGCTCTGGTAAATCTTTCCAAGCTGGTAATGGGCTTCCGGATTGTCGTATTTTCGGTCAATATCACGCAAGAGCCGGGTTTTGGCCCCGGAAAAGGCATCGGGATCAATCTGGTCCAGATCGCTTTTGGACTGAAAAAGATCGCATCCGGCCGAGGTCAGGACCCACAGCAGACAAATTATCAAGTATATCCTGTTCATGTATGCCTCCCTTGCATAAGTTTCGGCAGATCCATACTATCTTTTTTTGCCGGCCGGGCCGGACATGACCGATTCATCCGACTTCCTGCCCAGTTAAGATATCCTGTATTCATTATCGGTTATTGTCAGTTCGAATGGTCTTATTTTCAAGAAAATTCTGGCCCTTCTTCTGTTTTCGCCTCAGAGAATCCATAAAACACATCCAGATTTTCCTATTTTAACAGAAAAGTTAAATGTCGAGGTTCTGCACCTCAAGGGCGTGCTCCTGAATAAATTTTCTTCGTTTTTCCACATCATCGCCCATGAGAATACTGAAAAGACGGTCCGCTTCTCCGGCATCTTCCATTTCCACCTTCAACAGGGTGCGGCAGGCGGGATTCATGGTGGTATCCCATAACTGCTCTGAGTTCATCTCGCCCAGGCCCATGAACCGTTTCATCTCGATGCCTTCCGAGCCGAGCTTTCGAACCACCGCGGCGGTCTGATCCAGCGAAGGGACCGGTAAACTGCGCTGGCCGGAGAGAACCTCGAATTTGCCGGGCTTCTCTTCGCCGTCATCACTGCGCGGCGCCTGCTGAAGAAAATCCCGCATATCCAGTTGATATTCCGTCTGCAGGTGCTGATGAATCTCGTTCATCCGGGCAATCTCATGGAGTTCTTCCGCCAGATATCCCCCGGCCGTGTTCTGCTGATCGCTCAGCTCCCCCGTTTCATCCACGGCATCCAGCTCGGCCTGGCGTTTTTCATAACCCTCTTTTTCATAGAAAAACTCGCTCTGACCCTGGTAGCGTATATGGTAGACCGGCAGATGTTTTCCATCATAGAAGCTTTCTACGAATTCACGAAATACGATTCCCCGCCGCTCGAGGACCCCGATACACCGCTCCGCGTCATTTAAAATCTTAACCAGCAGGGCCAGCTTGGCTCCGTCGATCACACGGGGAGGAGTTTCGTCCTCTCGAATGATCAATTGGGCCCCATCAAGCCCCCGGTTTTCCATCTGCTTTCTCATCTGCTGTTCATTGAGTAAATATTGGGTTTCCTTTTTCCCCTTCACACGAATTTCATACAGGGGCGGCTGGGCAATATAAATCTTTTCATTTTCAATCAACTGCGGCATCTGGCGGAAAAAGAAGGTCAGTAAAAGCGTTCGAATATGGGCGCCGTCCACGTCCGCATCCGTCATCAGAATCACCTTGCCGTATCGGCATTTGCCGATATCAAATTCATCCTGGCCGATACCCGTGCCCAGCGCGCTGATAAGCGTTCTGATTTCCTCATGGCCGAGCATCTTTTCGAGCCGGGCTTTTTCAACGTTCAGGATTTTACCCCGCAACGGCAAAATCGCCTGAATGGTGCGATCCCGTCCGGCCTTGGCCGAACCGCCTGCCGAATCGCCCTCTACGATGAAAATCTCTGTTGATTCCGTCTGTTTACTGGAGCAGTCCCATAGTTTACCGGGCAGGTTGGCGCTGCTGAGGGCTCCTTTTCGCCGGGTCAGTTCGCGGGCCTTTCTGGCCCCCTCGCGTGCCGCGGCCGCCTGCAGGGCCTTGTTCAATATCTGTTTTGCCCGGGAGGGATTTTCTTCCATGTAAATAGACAACTGTTCGTTGACCATGGTCTCCACAAAGCTGCCGACTTCCGGATTCGACAGCCGCACCTTGGTCTGCGCCTCAAAATGCGGATCGCGAACCTTCACACTGATCACGGCCGTCAATCCCTCACGGAGATCCTCGCCCGACGGCGTGACGTTTTTAATCATATTGGCGTTTCGTGCATAGTTATTCATTGTCCGTGTCAGGGCCGTTCGAAAGCCGGATAAATGCGTACCGCCGTCGATATTGCGAATGTTATTGGCAAAAGCCAGCACATTTTCAACATAACTGTCGTTATACTGAAGGGCAATCTCGCAGCCCATCCCGGTTTCCGAATCGTCCTTGGAAAAATACATCACTTCCGAGATCGAATTTTTCCCCTCGTCCAGGTACTTCACGTACGCACGAATGCCATTCTCGTAATGAAATACCTCTTTCTTCTTGACTCGGTCATCCTGAAACGTAATGTGTACACCGGCATTCAGATAGGCCAGCTCACGGATTCGTTTTAAAAGCGTCTCATACTTGAATTCAATGTCTTCAAAGATCTCCTCATCCGGAAGAAACGTTACCCGCGTACCCTGTTTTGTCGTCGGTCCCACCTCGCGCACAGGACCCTTGGGAATGCCGCGGGCACACTCAAAATGATAATGCTTTCCGTCCCGCCATACGTCGGTTTCCAGCCATTCGCTGAGCGCATTGACAACACTGACGCCCACGCCGTGCAGCCCGCCTGAAACACGGTAGGCCTTGTTGTCAAATTTTCCGCCGGCGTGCAGGGTCGTCAGCACCACCTGCAGGGCGCTGACTTTTGCCTCGGGGTGAACCTCTGTGGGAATGCCGTCGCCGTTATCCTCCACTGAGCAGCTTCCGTCAATGTGAATGTGCAGCAATATCTGTGTACATCGTCCGGCCAGCGCCTCATCAATGGCGTTGTCGAGTACTTCGTAGACCAGGTGATGCAGTCCGCCCTCCTGCCGGTTTCCAATGTACATATCCGGACGTTTCCGGACGGCTTCCAGTCCCTCGAGAATTTTAATATTGCTCGCGTCGTATTTATGAGCGTTCATAAACGTGTATTCTCCTGATTAAATCGTCCCGGTACAATACGGATTTCCCGCAGTCCGCTTCGCGGACACCGGCTTCGCAGTTGGCTAAGAATCTCACTTCGCATCATCTGCATCTTATGCAGAAACGGCCCCGGCGTCACTTCGATGGTCAGCACCCCGCTCTCCAAACCGGCCAATGTGCAGTGGCGCTGCATCTCGTCAGGAATCAAATCCCGCCATCGTTCGGTGATTGCCGCGGCCTTCTGAAAATGCTTCTTTCGTTTCGTTAAAAAGCCGTCTATAGCAAGGCCTATCGGCTGCGGGACAGAGGGTTTTCGCTGCCATGCGGTAGCCCCGCAAAGCAGGCGCTTCTCCGGCTCGGCTGGCATGGACCTGTTTTTCATAAATTCACGGGCATTACAATATACAAAAATCCGGCCCCGCTTTTAATCATCCCCGGCCGGTCGGATTGTCCCAAGTGCAGATCAAACGTTTCTTCTTTAATGACCCGCAGCACGTCTATCAAAAACTGCGGATTGAACCCGATCTCGATGGGTTCTTCTTTGTATTCAACAGACATCTGAATCTGCGCATCCCCGGTCTCAGGGGCACGGCTCGAAAAAGTCAGCCCATTGTTTTCAAGGGCCAGTTTGATCCCTTTGCTGTCTTCTGTAGCCAGCAGCGCAGCCCGCCGGACAGCGCTGAGCACGGGGGCGGTTGCGAGTGTCAGTTTTTTCTCATAATCCTTCGGGATAATATCGTCATACTTGGGGAAATTACCATCCACGAGATTTGAGCTGATGACCACATTTTCGCAGACCAGAGCGATTTGATTGTCAACAAACCGGATGGAGACGGCCGCCGCCGAATCGCCCGAAAGTTTATCGAGCAGGGCCATTGTCTTACTGGGTACGATTACACGCCCTTCCGGCGCCTTGCCGGCCTTTGCCAGCGGAACCACGCACCGAGCCAGCCGCCGGCCGTCTGTGGCCACAAGAGCCAGTTTCTTTCCAGTCACCTCCCAGAGCACGCCGTTGAGGGCATAGCGGGTGCTCTCGCGAGCCGCCGCAAACAGCGTCTGCTCAATGCCCTCCTGAAGCTGCGCCAGAGAAATTTCGAGCTCGGCCTTGCCCTCAAATCCGGCCGCCGCGGGAAACTGATCGGGATCATGCCCATAAATCGTAAAGTGACTATCCGATCCCTTCAGGTGGACCGTTGCCTCCTGCTCCTCCAGTACGATCACATCGTCAATGCTCTCCCGAACGATAGAGCCCACCTTATCGGCCGGAACCACTACATCCCCCGGCTCGCCAACTTCCACCTGTTCAAGCTGAAAGGTAATCCCCACCTCCAGATCGGTGGCACACAGGCGAACCCGGTCTTTCTCGGCCGTAATTCGAATGCATTGCAATATCGGCTTGGGAGTTCGGCTGGGGATGATGCTGCTGACCAGGGCCAGCGCTTCCTGAAGCACCGATCGATTAAACGTCACTTTCATAGAATCCCTCTGAATTTAGTGATTTCTCACTCCTTTTAACGTATTTTTATTCCATTTTCTCAAACCCATACTGTATCGAAAAATCCCGTGTTTGCAAACAGATTTTGGGCTTGAAACAGGGTTTTTTGGAGCTGTAGGAAATGACAGGTAAGCAGGTTATTTTTAAATACAATAAAGAAAGAAAAGAATCTATTTGTAGTTGTCATAGGTCTTGTCAGAACTGTGAGAAAAAGTCAGAAAGCTTTTTATAACCACTTATTATTAATAGATTTATATTAAAATAGAGGGGTTCTGTGACGGTGGAAAAACTGTAAACAAAGATGTTGGTTGCGATGTGGTGAATTCCCCTGCGGCCGGCGAGCCGGGATATCCCGATTTCCCCACAGGCCAATCCAACACATTTTACACCCAAACTCACAGGTTATCCACAGGCCAACAGCTACCGAGAACCTCGAAATTCATACGCGCGATACAGAAGTTTCAGCTCTTCCGTGACCCGATCTCGCTCTTTCTGGAGTTTCCGAAAGATCTCCGGATTTTTATAGACTTCCTCACTGCCAAATTGCTCCGTGATCAGATCGAGTTTTGATTCTTTCTCAAGGATCATATCTTCGATCTGTTCTGCTGTGTATTTATTGAAAGGTCGAAGTTCCGTTGGTGTTTTCGGCCCTGATGGTGTGCGGGATGGGCTGTTCAAACTACCCGGACTGCCGGGTCCGTCGGCCTTCTTTTTCTCTTCCGCTGCGGCCATTACCCGCTGGCTCCAAAGAGAATAAACCCCTTTCTCTTCAGACAAACAGGATGTCCACGCTGTCGCCCCGGGCTGTTTATGGCCGGCGGTGTCCAGCCCCATAACCAGCAATTCATCAAATAATTTATCCAAAAAATAACGGTCGTGACTGACGGCGACCAGGGAGCCGGGATACTCCTTCAGTGCCTCTTCAAAAACCTGGCAGCTTGCGATATCCAGGTGATTGGTGGGTTCATCGAGAACCAGTACATCCGGCTCTGACAAAACCAGTTTGCAGAGCATCAGGCGATTTCGCTGTCCGCCGCTGAGCGTCCTGACCGGCTGAAACACCTGGTCACCGCAAAAGAGAAATGCGGACAGGCGGTTGCGAAGGGGTTCTGCAGGCAGGTCCGGCCGAACCGCGGAGACCTCTTCAAGGACCGTGTGTTCCGGATTAAGCGTCTGGGCGTACTGATCGAGGTAGCCGATGTTCAGGTTTTGGCCGCGATAAACGGACCCTTCATCGGAATCCAGGTGTCCCAGCAGAATTTTCAAAAGTGTGCTCTTGCCGCATCCATTGGGCCCGGTAATCGCCAGCCGCATACCCCGCGTTAAATCAAGCGAAAGACGCCGAAACAGCAAAACATCTCCAAAGGATTTGGAAATTCCTTCGGCCACAATCACTTTTTCGCTGCGGCTGACGGAATGGCTGAACCGGAAAGAGATTGTCTGGGAATCTCGATGTTCTTCCAGAAAATCGGGATTTTCATCCAGCAGCCGTTTCAGCCGTGTTTTTCGGCCGCGTGCGGTTTTCCGCATTCCCTCCTGGTCCTTGTTCCGGGCGATAAAATCCTGCGTTCTTCGAACGAATTCTACCCGCTGGGTGTGCTGACGCTGCCGATGCAACAAATTTTGTTTTTTTAGCCGGACAAAATCTGAAAAACATCCTTTATAAGATTGTGCCTTTCGGTTTTCGATTTCCACGATTCGCCCCGCAATCTGATCCAGCAGGAAACGGTCGTGACTGATAATAAGAACCGCCCCGGCATAGTTTTTCAAAAACGTTTCCAGCCAGCAAATGGCCTGCAGGTCCAGGTGATTCGTCGGTTCATCCAGCAGCAGAAGATCCGTTTGGCAAAGCAGCACCTTCGCCAGGCCCAGCCGCGAAAGCTGCCCTCCGCTCAGAACGCTGGCCGGGGCATGGTGCATTTCCTCGCTGAGTCCCAGGCCGGACAAAACGCTTTGAATTCGGGCCTCCACAGACCAGCCGCCTGCCGCCTCCAATTCGTGGGCCAGGCGGTCATACTCGTCCATGGCTTGTTTCAGAGAAGCTCCGCTGAGGGTTCCCAGTTTGGCAGAGAGCTGTTCCAGTCGATTCTTTTTCGCCGAAAGGTCCGAGAGGCCCTCGTGCATAATTTCGAAGACAGTCTTGTCAGCGGGAAAATTCGGCTCCTGAGGAAGATACCCGATACGCAACCCTTTTTGTATCGATACCGACCCGGTATCCGGCTTCTCGGATCCGAGGATCATGCGAAACAGAGTGGTTTTACCGGACCCATTGGGTCCAATAATACCCACTTTTTGGCCTTCATAGAATGAGACGCCCAGCCGGTCAAAAAGACGGACGGGGCCGAAGGTTTTCGTGATTTCTGTAAATGCGACGATAGACACAGGATAAACTAACCCGCTTATATCTAATATTTGTAATCCAAACGGCCCCTTCTATACCACAAAAAAGAACAAAAATCCAGAAAAGACCCAATCGTCCCCTGTTTTTGGGAAATCCCCTATGGATGTCTTTTTTGGGATTGACAGGTTGTGTAGGCCTCGCTACAATCCAAAAACGGCCGCATGAAGGGGATCATGTGCCGCGTTTAAAACAGATGGGTAAAACAAGAGAGCTGAGGCAAGAATGGGAAATACAATAAAAGAAAAGGCACCTTTACTGCTGATGATTTGTCTTTTGGTCCTGCTGATCGGACTGATGTCGGGC
The DNA here is from genome assembly GCA_018433925.1 of Phycisphaerae bacterium. GTDB lineage: Bacteria > Planctomycetota > Phycisphaerae > Sedimentisphaerales > Anaerohalosphaeraceae > JAHDQI01. Next base: position 8,356 of record JAHDQI010000279.1, read on the forward strand.
TGTGCCGGGGCTCCCGGATTGACCGAGAAGGATATTGATCGCAGGCATTATCATAGTGTGTATACCGACTGGCTGATGTTTCAGGATGATATGGACAAGATCCTGATGATTGACAGGCCCAGTCGTATGACTCCGCTTTATAATCGATAACAAAGGACGGACGGCGCGGCCGGGTCAATCCGGATCGTACGGTCGATGCTCTGCCGTGGGTTGCAGGAGGCAACAGAGAACGAGAATTGGGCTGTCGGGACAGATCCCGGCGTCAGGAAACGCAGGCGTTGAATGTAATTTTTGATCACATCCTTCGAATCTCAAACTACGAACGGCTGATCATTCTGGCCGAGTTGCTGATTATCGGGCTGGTCGTGTACGCGATTCTGAATTTCCTCGAGGGTACGCGGGGAGAGCGTCTGTTCCGGGGAATGATTTTTATCCTGATTGTCGGGGCCCTGGTTTTAAACCTGGTTGTGGAAAAGTTCGGGATGGAGAGAGTGGCCTTTCTCTATAACGGCTTTCTGATCGTGGTTTTGATTGTGGCGGTAATCGCCTTCCAGCCCGAAATTCGAAGGGCCCTGATCCGGATTGGGCAAACCAGCATCTTTTCTTCTCGTGCTCAGCAACAGTTGACCCGAACTGTGGAGGAGGTGATTACCGCGGTCTCGCAGATGGCCGCCACGCGGACCGGGGCCATTCTTGTCATTGAGCAGCGGGTCGGGCTGGGTGAGTTTATAGAAACCGGTGTTCGGCTCGATGCCAAAGTCACCAGTGAAATCATCAAAACGGTTTTCTATCCCGGCACCCCGCTGCATGATATGGCGATGGTGATTCGGGGCGACCGGATTGTCGCCGCCCGGATTCAGCTTCCGCTGGCCGAAAGCGGCTCGGCCGAGGCCGGAAATCTCGGCTCCAGACACCGGGCGGCCATCGGGCTGACTTCGAGCACGGACGCGATTGTCATTGTGGTCAGCGAGGAAACGGGGATTGTGTCCATCGCCGCCGACGGGCGCCTGACACGAAACGTCTCCGAGTCGCAGTTGCGACGGCATTTGAAGACCGCCCTGGTCGAGACCACTCCCATGATCGGCCGTTTTCGTTCCGGCGGCGGGCAGGAGGAAGAAGACAGTGATGATGAATAAAGGAAGCCAGTAAAGTCAATGGCCGGAAAACTGAAAAAACTGATCTCGGTCCTGTTTTTGACCGTTGTTATCTGGGCCTGGGCATTTATGTCGCAGGAGCGGGATACCACTCTGTTCGGTTCCCTCGAAGTGTCTCCTTCCACGGCGTCGGATTTTTATGTTACGTTCAGTGAAGACCGCGTCCGTGTGGCGCTGAAACTGACCTTCCGGGGGGCCCCTCCCAAAATCATGGACCTTGAACAGCGAAACCGTGCCGCCGACACCGACCCGACCCGAGAGCGGCTGGACTTCTATTACGATCCGGCTGAACACGGGCATACTGAGGCGGGAACCTATGCCCTGGATATTCTCGACCTGGTCCGCCAATCCTCCAAAATTCGTGATCTGGCGCTGACTGCCGTGGCCTGTGAACCCTCCGATACAGAAGTGGTTATCCAGAGACTGGTTTCGCGCGAGCTGAATGTTGAAATCCTGGATGAGGCCGGCGCGGTGGTTCTGGCCGAGAGCATCGAGCCGCCGCGCGTGATGATGTATGTGGGCGAGGGTTTTACGGGTCCGGCCCGGGTGGTGCTGACAGCCCGGCAGATTGAAAGCGCACGAACCCGTTCGGTACGTGAACGGCCGTTTATTATGATGGGACAATCCGAACGACGCCATTATGCTGAGCAGACTGTGCAGATTCGGCTGCCTTCGGTGCTTCCGCTGGAGGCCCAGGTTTTTCAGACCAATCCGAGCCGAATCGGATTTATCATGCCGGCCGAGCTGCTGGCCAGCTATCGCGCGGAACTGATTGACGACATCAAGACCATTAATTTTCGATCTACCCCCGAGGCGAAGACTCTCTATCAACAGCAGCCCTACCACCTGCTGGTTCAGGTGCTCAGCGGCGATCAGAATCTTGAGCAGACCCCGCCGCGGCCGGTCATTTATAATTTTCCGCCGGAAACCGTTCGGCGGGGCATGATTCAGGCCCCGGAGCCGCCTGATATGGTGCGGATCCGGCTGGTTCCGATCAATCCTCCTCCGGCCGGCCCCTGACCGACAGGGAACGCCAAAAGAGGATTACGGTTTCAGCGGTCATCCAGAGCGCCAGCAGAAAGACTACTGCCCCGATGATTGCCAGCAGCCAGTTTTGTTTGCGCAGGTAACTTTGCTCGTTCAGGATCATGGCCCAGCCTGTGACTGTCAGCATGAGTACGCAGGGCACGGCGGCCAGCAGATATTTTAATCCTCCCTTTCGCTTCAGGTACATTGTAACGACCAGCAGGGCCAGGGCGGCCAGCAGTTGGTTGACGGTTCCGAACAGCGGCCACAATTTCATGGCTCCCTTTCCCTCGACCCCGGTGGCGAAGGCCAGCCCCGCAGCGGTCACCACGGCAATCGTGGTTGCGGCCCAGCGATTGGACAGTTTTTTGATGCCGAGGTCCACGGCCAGTTCCCCAATTACATATCGCTGAATCCGCACGGCCGTATCCAGCGTTGTGCCCGCGAAGGAGGAGATAAAGACGCCCATGATCGCGAAGCCGAGGGCCTGCGGGATGCCCAGACTGGTCAGGATATTGGAGGCCCCGACAACGACCGGCTGCAGCTTGTCGGGCATGCCCTTTTCGCCCATCCAGGAGCTGTAAAATCCCTGCCAGACGCCGGGTCCGGAGGCCCCTTCAAAGTGCATCCCCAGCCCCGCGACAATACAGAGGATTACGAGGACCGCCAGCATTCCTTCGGTCAGCATGGATCCGTACCCGACAAACAGGGCGTCCGTTTCGCAGCCGAGCTGCTTGGGGCTGGTGCCGCTGGCTACCAGCGAATGAAACCCGCTGATTGCCCCGCACGCGATGGTGATAAACATCATCGGCATCAGCGGAGGCGTGCCCGCGATGCCCGATCGATAGGCCGGCGCGGTAATAGCAAACTCTGAATTGGTCAGCGCTGAGGCAATCACTCCCGCCGAGAGCAGGGCCATCATAATGAATAACTGCCATGCATTGATATAGTCCCGCGGCTGAAGCAGCATTGTCACCGGCAGCGTGGAAGCGATCCATGCGTAGAGCAGCAGGATGATCGTCCAGACTCCCGTCGGCGGGATCGGCCAGTGCTGCGGGAAACTGAACATGCCCGGCCGCACCTGCTCAAGCCAGGCCCCGAGCACCACGCCGACGTACATCAGTGTTACTGCAATCATGGTTGACAGAATCACATTGGCGCTCTTTTTGTAAATCGCCCAGCCCAGCGCGATGGCGATGGGCACCTCCAGCCAGACAGCGATGACTGATTCGGGATACAGCTTAAAGACCACGGCGATGACCAGTCCGAAGACGGCGATGATAATCAGGAGGGCCAGAAAGACGATGCAGAAGAAAATCAGCCGCACGCGTTTGTTGATATACCGGGCGGCGATCTCTGAAACGCTCTTGCCCTCATTGCGCAGGGAAATCACAAGGGTTCCGAAATCGTGGACGGCGCCCATAAAGATACTGCCCAGCGTGACCCATAAAATCGCCGGCAGCCAGCCCCAGATGATTCCGATGGCCGGGCCGACAATCGGTCCGGTTCCGGCGATCGAGGTGAAGTGGTGTCCGAAGATGACCCCTTTTCTCGTCGGCACAAAGTCGATACCGTCGTTGATCTGGCGGCTGGGAACCTGGGCCTGCGGGCGCAGTTTAAAGATTTTTTTTGCGAGGAACCTGCCGTAGGTATGGTAGGCGAGCAGGTATCCGCCCCCGCAAACCAGCAATAACAAAAGTGCATCCATTTTATTCTCCTTTGCCTAATCCCATAAAGCGGCTATGCCGTGTATCGGAAAAAGCCCGATTAATCCGCAGTTTTTTGGCCTGTTTTCGGCCGCAACAGAAGACGAATCGGCACCTCATCGAGGCCGAGAAGCGCCCCGAACCGCCCGGTTAAGTAGCGCTGATAGGCGTTATCAAAGAGCGATGTGCGATTGACAAACAGCAGCAGTGAAATCGGCCGTACCGCGACCTGTGTGGCGTAGTAGATCCGCGGGATGCCGCCCTTTTTGCGGCTGCCTCCGGCCTTTTCCTCGGCGATCAGCTTGACGGCTTTGTTGAGTTTACCGGTCGGGATCCGGGTTGAGGCCTGTTTGAACAGCTCGGCGGTCAGGTCGAGGACGCTTTGGATATTCTTGCCGTCGGTGGCGGTGGTAAAGGCGATGGGGGCGTGCCGCAGTCCCACCAGAACCTTATCGAGGTAGTCGGCATAATCCTCGGTATGGGCCTGCTCTTTGGCCAGGTCCCACTTGTTGACGACCAGCACGCAGGGCTTGTGCTCCTCCTGGATGAAGTGGGCCAGTTTTTTGTCGACCTGCGAAACCGGCGTTGTCGCGTCCATCAGGAGCAGGACCACGTCGGCCCGGCGGATGCTGCGTGTGGCTCGTGTGTAGCCGTAAAATTCGATATCGTTCTGGATTTTTCCTTTTTTTCGCACGCCAGCGGTGTCAATCGCGATGAAGCAGCGTCCCTCCTTCTCAAACCGCACATCGACCGCGTCGCGGGTGGTGCCCGGAATCTCGCTGGTAATGACCCGTTCGGAGCCGACGATGGCGTTGAGCAGGGTGCTCTTGCCGGCGTTGCGCTTGCCGACCAGGGCCAGCTTCATCACGGTATCCTGCGGTGTCTCCTTCGGCAGGTGCTCCAGTTTTTCGAGGATTCGCTCGAGCAGGACGGCGCGGTTGACATTCTGGGCGGCGGAGATGCAGATCGGCTCTCCGAAGCCGAGTTTTACGAATTCGCCTCCGGCGGGGAGCTGTTTGGGGCTGTCGGCCTTGTTGGCTACGAGAATGACATTCAGATTTTGCCTTCGCAGGAGTTGGGCGATGGTCTCATCGAGAGGCAGGACGCCTTCTCGAATATCGACCATAAACAGCACGAGGTCGGCAGTGCTCATGGCCTGGAGGATCTGGTTTTCGACGTGCTCTTCGAGGGCGTCGCTATCGACAATGCCGTAGCCGCCGGTGTCGACCAGCTCAAAATAGCGGTCTTCGTGAGAGAGGATCGTGCTGATGCGGTCTCGTGTGACGCCGGCGGTCGGATCGACGATACTGATCATCTGCCCGGCCAGCGAGTTGAGCAGGGTGCTTTTGCCGACGTTGGGGCGGCCAATGATCGCGACAACCGGTAATGCCATGTGTGTACACTCCCAAAAACTATTTTTGTATTCTGAATATTGTATTGTACCCGCAAGCCGGTTGTTTTTCAATAAGCTCGGCGCGCCCGGCATTCGGCCGGGTTTTGCGGCTGCTTGGGATGAAGCAAGCGGCGGTCTGGTTTTCAAAGATCCTTTGTGTGGGTGTTGCTTTTAGTCTGTTTGTGCGTTATTGAACTGAAAACGCGGATTTTGTACGATTTTGTTGCTGTTTTGGGGAGCCGCGGCGGGACTTGGCGTGCCGGCTTGTGCCCGCGGCGAGCCACTGCGCGCCTCCTGGGGGCCCCGGCCCTGGGCGGCGGGGCTTTCTTTTTGGGTCTTGCAGGAGTCCAGCACCCGGAGGAGATCGACACTGGCCTTTCGCTTGGTTTCGTAGTCGGCCCGGGTGTCGAACATGTAGCCGAGGGTTCGGACGGCGCGGGGCGCAAACAGGGCCGCGTTGATGCGGGTCTGGAGGTGGTACTGGTTGAGTTTGAAGTCGATGGCCTGGTTGAATCGCGGCTGGCGGAGCCAGTCATCGAGCAGGCGGGGCCAGATGCCCAGCTCGTCCATCGCGGCCTCGACGGTGTAGCCCCGGGAGAGGATGCGGTCGATGAACATGACCTGTTTGGGGGTCAGGCGGACGCGTTTGCGGGGTTTTGGGGTCTTTTTTTGTTTGGTCGGCGTGTTGTTGGGCATAATCATGGGTTTTGCCTCCTTTTCATCACAGGTGTCATCATTTTTTCAATACTGCCCACACAAGGGGTATTATAATCTATTAAATATTAAAGTCAATATAAATATTAGAAATATTTTAAACTTTTTTATTTTATAAAGATTATCCGGCGGTTATGGGAGGGTATAACCAAAAACAGACATGGTTTCTCTATAGTATTATATGTTTTTTGTCAGGGCGGGATGTTTCAGTAAGTCAGCAAAAGACGATCTGAGACATGATGATCATATAGAATTTTGCCTTCCATTTGAAAGCGTTTCAGCATGGACG
>JAHDQI010000225.1 GCA_018433925.1 Phycisphaerae bacterium
AAACAGCAGCCCTACTGGCCCGGCCTGAGCCAGAACTGGCAGACACGCGGGGTCAACCATCTGCTCGGATTCAACGAACCGGACAATCCCGTCGAAGACGCCTATAAAAATTTAAATCCGCCCGGCTCGACGGATTCGGCCGTCAGCCATTGGCCATCCCTCCTGGCGACCGGCCTGCGGCTCGGAGCGCCGGGCGTCACAGACGGAGGAACTTCCTGGATCGTCGAATTTGTCAACAAAGCCGAAGCCGCCGGGTATCGCATAGACTATGTCCCGATCCATTATTATCGCTGCTACTCCAATAATGATAATCCCGCCGGGGCCGCAAGCCAGCTATACAATTACCTGGCCTCCATCCATCACCAGACCGGCCGGCCGATCTGGCTGACCGAATTCAACAACGGGGCCAACTGGACAAGCTGCACCGATCCAACCTATGCCCAGAACGCCGCCGTGATTGAAGCCATGATTCAAATGATGGACGAAACCCCCTGGGTTGAACGGTATTCGGTCTACAGCCGCGTTGAATACGTGCGGCAGACCCACTACGACGAAGGCGGCCTGACCCCTATGGGCGTCATGTATCGAGACCACGTCGCCCCCATGGCCTATGCTCAGGCCCCCGGCAAGGGCGGCTTTGGCTGCGCCTATTACCCGTTTGACAACAGCCCCCTCGATGCCCTCGCCTACGAAAACAACTCGGCCGTTCACGGTGCCGGCTATACAACCGGCTATTCCGGACAGGCCCTCACCTTCGACGGGACCAACGATTACGTCCTGCTTCCCGAAAATCTGGCCGACTGCGAAGACTTCACCTTTGCCGCATGGGTCTATTGGAACGGCGGCAATCAGTGGCAGCGAATCTTTGACTTCGGCCACGGCAACCAGCGATACATGATGCTGTCCCCCCGATCCGGCAGCAATACCCTTCGCTTCGACATCACCACAACCAGCAACAGCAATCAGCAGCGAATGGAAGCTGCCCAACTGCCGTCCGGCCAGTGGGTCCACGTGGCCGTAACGATCAGCGGCAATACCGGCAAGCTTTTCGTCAACGGCTCGCAGGCGGCCTCCAACGCCAATATGACGATCAACCCGGCCGACCTGAAGGCCTCGTATAATTATCTCGGCCGAAGCCACTGGGTCACCGATCCCTACTTCAACGGCCGGCTGGATGAGGTCCGCATTGCCAATTACGCCCTGACCAACAGCCAGATCGCCGACCTCTACAGCGGTACTGCGGGCAATTTTGCCCCCGTATTTCTCAGCAATCCGCTGGTCAAATCGGCCGCCACCCCCGGGACGGCCTATCGAGACACTCTCTTTTATGAGGCCGCGGATATCGATACCAACAGCTTGCTGACCTTCAGCAAAATCAGCGGGCCCGACTGGCTTTCCGTCGCCGCCGACGGCACGCTCACCGGCACCCCAGCCCCCGCAGACGCCGGGCAAAACGATTTCATCGTTCAGGTTGCCGATCCGCAGGGCGCCTACGCCCAGGCAACACTGACAATCCAGGTTGTCGGCACTGGTCTCGTGGCCCATTATGAATTCGAAAATAACGTCAACGACAGCGTCGGCGGTTTTCACGCGGCCGCAACCGGCTCCCCCGCCTACACGATCGGAGAATTCGGAAACGCCATTGATCTGGACGGCTCCGATGATTTCCTGACGCTTCCGACGGATCTGATCTACTCCGATGATATCACCGTCGCCGCCTGGATCAACTGGGACGGCGGCAGCCAGTGGCAGCGCATCTTTGACTTCGGAAGCGGGTCCAATTCGTATATGTTTCTTTCGCCCCGCTCCGGCGGCGATACCCTGCGATTTGCCATCACCACATCCGGATACAGCAATGAGCAGCGATTGAACGCGGCGCAACCGACCGTCGGCCAGTGGGTCCACCTGGCCGTAACCATCAGCGGCAATACCGGCAAACTCTATGTCAACGGAACCCCCGCCGATACGAATACCGGTATGACGCTCAACCCTTCCGATCTCGGCGCCTCGTTAAACTACATCGGAAAAAGCCAGTTCGCATCCGATCCGCTGTTTGACGGCCAAATTGACGACTTCCGCATTTATAACTACGCCCTCTCGGATGCCGAAATTGCCTCGATCGCAGCCGGAAATACTCCGCCGTTCTTTACCCTCGATCCTATCCTCAATCTCAACGCCATCGAGCTTCAGCCCTACACAGGCCAGTCGCTGGCGCTGCACGCCGATGACGACATAGACGGCATTGAATCGCTGACTTTCAGCAAGACGGCCGGGCCGGGCTGGCTGCAAGTCGCTTCGGACGGGGCGCTGTCGGGAATCCCCGGCGATGCCGATACGGGCCTCAATG
>JAHDQI010000430.1 GCA_018433925.1 Phycisphaerae bacterium
AACCAAAAAATCATTCTTGTCTGATAAAATACTTTATTCGTGAATCTTTTTGATCGCTCTCTTGGACAAAAACTTTATAAAGTCTTTATATATAGACATTTATAGAATATACAGCAAGTCCTTCTTTTTTTGATTCACTCCTTTTTTATGTCTTTTTTTCAGTATATATATCCTATATTAAAGGAAATTATCGAAAAATAAGAAAAAAAGTCTTTGATAACATAGCATTTTTGATTAGTATCACGTGATAAAGTACTTTATTAACATTGTGTGGTGTGACGAAAGGATTTTTTGATGAAAAGGCCCTTTTTTTTCGGACTCCTCTTTTTTTTCATTTTTTGTTTGATCGGCAGGATTTCGGCCGCAGAAGACTCCTTATTTTATTGTATCGGCCGAACCGATCAGATGGATTTGGACCTGAAGACATTCGAAGTGAGCCGTGACTCCTTTTTTATTGAATTGATTGGCTCGGTGGGGGGGACTTTTGCCGGTTCAAATGATTTTACGGCCGCCTGTCAGGTTGGGTGGAATGATGAGGACCTGGTACTAAAAATCGACATTACGGACAATGAATTAATTGTAGGCGAACATGACAATCAATTATGGGCCCATGACTGCGTGGAGATTTTTTTGGCCCCGTCGGTTGGCGGCGGCAGTTATTATCAACTGGTGATGAGTGTCGAGGAGGATGGGACACTTCGTTCGAAATTTTATGATTTTCGCAAGGACACTCGTGTTCCTTTGCGGCATTCTTCTTCCGCTCGGAAGACTGATTCGGGCTGGCGTGTGGGGGTCCGGCTTCCGTGGACAAACCTGGGGATTCGGCCGTCTGTCGGCTCTGAGATCGGGATGCAGTTTTTTGCCAATGATTCTGACAGCGGCCGAGACAACCGGCAATTGCAGTGGTATCCCCGCGCCGTCAGCCACAGCAGCGACTGGATGCACCGGCTTCAATTGCAGGAGTCTACGACGGACAAGCACCTGGTGTATTGCACAACGAAGTTTACGGACGATTCCATCCGGCTGGACCTTGTTACGGGGGGCCGATGCACATTTGCTGAATTTGACATTTTGGACAGGGGCGGGCAAAAAGCTGCCGCCGCCGTTCTTCATCCCCTCCGAAACGGCCTGAAGGGGGCCTCGGTTCTGCTTCCGGCGGGGGTGTCCTATCCTTATTCCGTCCGTTTTGTTCACGAGGACCAGCCGTTCGGATCCGCGGTGGTATTGAATCCGTCGGCCCTGACCTCTGGTCGTATCGAGGCCCTGAAAAACATGATGATTGTACCGAAGAAGAAATGGGGTTATCTGTTTGAGGCCGGTGTCCGGCCTGAAGTTGCCTGGTCGGATCCCCAACAGATGGCGGCGATTTCCGGAAGCGACGAAATCCATGTCCGCTGGTATGACGGGTCCTGCCGTGAAGTGACTTCTTTTGATACACCGGGTCGCTATCTGGCTTATGCGGAGGCGCCGCTTCCGGACGGCCGTGTACTTCGGCGTTCGGCTACCTTTTATGCCCTGCCGCCGGATTCTCATCCGTGGCGTGACGATACGCGTGTGGTGATCTATCATCGCTCCCGCCCGTGGTGGCATCCCTGGCGAGGAAATCCGCATGCCCGGGTTGATTTTATTGAGGGGCTTGGGTTCGGCCGAGCAAGCTGGCAGGCCCATGAGCCGCTTCTTTCGGCGTGGGCGGGCAAGGCCTTTTTTGAATTTATGGAAAGCGATCCTTATGGTCCGGTTGTGTTCAGTTATCTGGCGGAAGCGGGCCGGTATTCGGACTGGCCCACGAATGCGCAAACGCCGGAGATTGCCGACATGGAGATTCATCTGGATTTAAAGCGGCGGGTGCTGGGCCTGCCGGAAAGCCGCGGACGGCTTCGAAAACCTCAATTGGAACAGCCGGGGGGGCGCGAATTGAGGGCCGGCAGCGCGGAAGAGGCGGGTTTTGAGCCGGATGCGCCCGAGCCGATTCGGGCTTTGTGCCGCCGGGGGTATGAAGAAAGCGGTGAACCGTTTGCGGTGCTGATCGCCAAAGACGGCGTTGTCTTTTTTCACGAGGCGTTCGGTCAAAACGCGTATGGAGAAACCGTGACGACGGAGACGCCGATGTTTATGGCCTCGGTGACCAAGTGCATGACGGGCCTGATGTTCGGGCAGTTTGTGGAGCAGGGTCTGATCGGGATTGATGATCCGGTTGGTCGTTTTCTTCCGGACTTTCCGAAGGAAGGCGAGAAAGCCATCACCTTTCGCCATTGTTTTACCCATACGACGGGCCTGACCGGGCACTATGAGTTCGGCGGGATGCATAATGCCTGGCTGGAGAATGCCATTGCGATGGGGCTGGAGGCACTGCCGGTGGGTACGGTGCATGAATACAACGGGATGGGGTATGATTTGGCGGGCAAGGCGATGGAGATCGCCGCCGGGAAAAGCGCTTTTCGCATACTGCATGAGCACCTGTATGAGCCGCTGGGCATGACGCATACGGTGCTGGATGATATGGCGACCTGCTCGACGAGCACGCCGATGGACCTGGCCCGCCTGGGGCAGATGATTTTGAACGGCGGCTGTTACGGGTCAAAACGTTTTTTCAGCGAGGCCACGCTTGCCCAGCTTCTGCCCTGCGATCTGAAGCCCTATTTTCCGGAGATTGAAAAGAACTGGGGGATCGGAATGACCTGGATGCCGACGGAGGACCCGGAATCGGAAAAGAGCGGCCGCTGCTATCTGCTGAGCGATCGCGTGGTCGGTCACGGGGCGGCTTCGTCGGCGATTTTCCGGATCGACCTGGAAAACCAGGTGATCGTGGTGCAGACTCGGAACCAGGCCGGCCCCGCGTATGACAGGTATTATGTTGAGTTTATGAAATTGATTGATCGTACCATGAAACGGCAGTCCGCCGAAAAACCCCTTTAATACGGAGGTGACCCCTTGCAGCTCTTAACGACCCTGGACTATTCCCTGATCGGCCTGTACCTGCTGTCGCTGGTGGGGCTGGGCCTGTACCTGCGAAAACGAGCGTCTAATTCGATTGAAGATTACTTTCTGGCGGGCAAATCGCTGCCGTGGTGGACCATCGGCATTTCCGGGATGGGCTGGTCGCTGGATATGACCGGCACGATGCTGATTACGTCGCTGCTTTACCTGCTCGGTCCGCGGGGGTTGTTTCTTGAATTTCGCGGGGGCGTCCCGCTGGGCCTGGTTTTTGTTATGGCCTGGACGGGCAAATGGCACCGGCGCAGCAACTGCATGACCGGTGCGGAGTGGCAGGCCTATCGCTTCGGCACCGGCCTGGGGGGGAAAGCGGCACGGATTATTTCGGCGGTCTCGGGGATCGTTTTTACGATTGGTATGCTGGCGTACCTGGTCAAGGGATCGGGGCTGTTTATCTCGACCTTCATCCCGCAATTATCTCCGCTTCATGCCTCGCTGATTTTAATTACCATCACAACCATTTATACCGTTGCGTCGGGTTTTTACGGGGTTGTCTACAGTGATATTATCCAGGGGTTTCTGATTCTGGCGGGGGCGGTGTCGATTATTGTGATGGCGATGGGGAAGGTGGACAGCGCTGCGCAGTTATCACTGCTGGCCCAGGAAGTGACGCAGAATTCAGACTGGATGACTTCCTTTCCGCAGCGGATTGCTTTTATGCCGCAGGGCTATGAGATGTACGAATGCTTTTTTATGTTTACCGTGTTTTTGATTCTTCGGAATCTGATCATCGGTCTTGGAACGGGCAATACCCCGCAATACTTCGCGGCGCGGAGCGAGAAAGAATGCGGCAAGATCGCATGCCTCTGGTCAACGCTTTTGACGTTTCGCTGGCCGATGATGATGGGATACGCGATTCTCGGTCTGTATTTGATGAACGAGATGTTTCCGGACGCGGGGGTGCTGTCGGCGGCGGCGGCGGAGATTCACCAGTCCCTTCCGGGCATTCCGAAAGCCCAGTGGGCCAATACGCTTTCGGCCATTGCCAATTCGCCCGCTTCGTATCCGGAATTGAGCCGGATGCTTGAAAGCATTCTCGGCGGAGAGTGGACGGCGCATCTTCAGTACCTCAGTTATGAGGGGACGATCTCGGCGGAGAAGATTTTGCCGGCGGTTCTTTTGTATATGGTGCCCGCGGGTCTTAAGGGCCTGATTCTTGTGACGCTGCTGGCGGCGACGATGTCCACCTTTGATTCGACGCTGAACCTGGCCTCGGCCCTGTTTACGAAGGATATTTACCAGGCCTTTATCCGTCCGAAGGCGGCCAACCGGGAGCTGATTTGGATGACGTATCTGTTCAGCGTGCTGATGGTGGCGGCCGGTTTCGTGATGGGGTATTATGCCAAGAGCATCAATGATGTGTGGGGCTGGATTACCATGGGGCTTTTGTCGGGGCTGGCGATTCCGGGGATTCTGCGGCTGTACTGGTGGCGATTTAACGGGACCGGTTTCGCGATCGGGACGTTCGGGGGGATGACGGCGGCCATTGTGCAGCGGCTGTACTGGCCGGATTTGACGGAACAGACGCAGTTTGTTGTTTTGACGCTGGTCTCGCTTGTGTGCACGGTGCTGGGGACGTATGCGGCCGCCCCGGCGGACAAGAAAACCCTGGAGCATTTTTATTTGACGACCCGGCCCTTTGGATTCTGGGGGCCGTTTAAGCGGCGTCTGTCTCCGGAGATTCAGACGCGGCTGAGCCGGGAGCATACCTGCGATCTGCTTTCGCTGCCGTTCATCTTTATCTGGATGGTGTCGCTGTACCTGCTGCCGATGCAGGCGATGATTCGTTCGTGGGGGGCTTTTTCGATTACCCTCGTGTTTTTCCTGATTGGGGTAGCGGGCATTTATCAATTCTGGTATAAGAACAAGTTTGATTTTCCGGATGATCTTTCGTTTAAGAAGGCGGAGAAGCCATGAGACAGGCAGCGTGTCTGACAGGCGTAAAGACGGTTATGATTTGGATGCTGACGGCAGGATTGGTTTCGTCGCAGGCGTTTTCGGAGGATCTTGCCGCCCGATATACAATCGGCTTTGTGGGCAGGTGCGATTCGCTGCAAAAGGCCCTGCAGGAGGCGGGGTACACCGTTGAAGAGAGGACGTTTTCGGATTTTTCGGAGGGGTCGGTTTGTGCTCAAAAGAATTCGTGCCTGGTTTTTGCGCCGGGCAGGCGGTTTCCTTATGCCGGCAGGACTTGTTTGCTGAAATACCTGAAGGACGGCGGGGACCTGATTTCGCTTGGAGGGCATGCCTTCGAGATTCCCGTGTATCCCTACCGGGACGGCTGGTATTCACAGGATGAGCTGCTGCGAACGCTTGCGGCGGATGCGACGGCCAGCCATGAGGCGATTGACTTTGCCGAGGCGGAGGTCAGCGGCTGGATCCGGGATTGCGACAATCCCGGCAATCCGAGCCACCTGGCCAGGGTTGGGGAAGGGGCCGACCGTCATTGGCTGGCCGAGATCCGAAAATTTTCGCAATGGGATACCTTTCGCGGGGCGTTTTCTTCGCGGCCCGGTCACAATGCGCTGGTTTTTCGAATCCGCGGGTCCGAGTCGCTTCGAGAGGTTGTCATTGAGATTCGGGAAGCCGATGGAAGCCGGTGGGTGGCGACCGCTCCGGTGACGGAGGCCTGGCAGGATGTTGTGATTCTGCAGTCGGCCTTTCAGTTTCATCCTGACGGCTCGCCGCCTGGGCGGGGCAAGGGGGGCGATGCGCTGGCTCTTGAGAAGGCGGCGTTTTTTCAGTTCGGGATGGCGTATGATATTTCTCCGCATAAAAGCGGGGATTATGAGATTCGGCTTCGGCGGGCGGGAACCGCGCGAGTGGAAGTACCGGATGGGTTTGGCCGGCCGCTCTTTGAGAAACGATTGCCGATCTTTTCTGAGCAGGCGTTTCATCGGTTTCAGGATGCGGACCGGGTACGGGTTGTTGCGGGACAGCCGTTTGCCGACGGGCTGCCTGAATTGCCCCTGCCGGTCAGCGGGGTCTCGGCAATCGGTTTTTCCTATGCCGATCAGTCGCGATATTTCGGGATTCTGGAGGCGCTTGATGACTTTGACCGTCGGGCAGGATTTGCCGGCGGGGCGCTGGTTCATTATCGCGGGCCGTATGAGGGCGGACGCTGGCTGATTTACGGGATTGAAACGGAGGCATTTTACGCGACGGATTTCTTTGTCCAGAGCGTGCTCCGGTCGCTTGAGAAAATGCGGGACCGGGATTTTTCTGCCCAGCTTGCGGCGGAAGCGGATCGGGCCAAGAAGAAATTCGCAGCGCGTCCGCGGAGCCGGCTTCGTCCGATCCGGCGAAGCGCTGACGGAACGCATCTTGAATACGCCGACGGCGAGCGGTTTTTTATGCTGGGCGTGAACTATATCGGCTCCTTTGACTGCAAGACCAGTCACGCCTCTGTTGATTTTGTCTATGACAAGTGGGAGGCCGATTTCAAAAAAGCCCGCGAGGCCGGGGTCAACTGCATGCGGCTTTGGATCGAGGGGCTGGACGGCAGCCGGGAAAAGATGGACAGCATTCTGTATCTGGCCGACCGGTACGGTATCTACCTGCTGCTGCATCCTACGGCTCATCCCAAAGAAAACGGGGACGAGCTGGCCAAGCTGTTTTCCGAACTGGCGAAACTGGCGGCCGAAGAGCCGGCCGTCATCGGCTATGACCTGATGAACGAACCGTATATCACCACGGTCGGGTCCGTGCGGATCGGCGGCCGGGAAGGGGCGATTCTGCGGCATGATCCCTTTGTGCGCTACCGGGGGAAGGATTTTTACGACAGCGAGTGGGTGGAAAGTACGTTTCGGAGCCGGGTCGGCTGGCCGCCGCTGAGCGACTGGTCGCAGGGGCATGAGGCCAAAACGCTGCTGGCCGCCTACAACATCCTGTCTTTATACAGCCGGCGGTATATTGAGACCAAAGATTATTCTTCTCTTTACGGAATTGACAATCGTCTGCCGATTGATCCGGAATACGCCGCTTTTTTTGATTCGGTTAATCAGACACTGGCGGACTGGATCCGGCTGCAAACAGTGCCGATCCGCAGGCAGGATCCGAACGGGCTGATTACCGTCGGCTACAATACGGTGCTGACGGCGCTGCCGGCTAATGAAGAACTGGATTTTGTCAGCCATCATCTGTATCAGCCGCCGACTTCTTATGCGGATCTGAAAAAAGCAGTGACGACAATGGATCGTCTGCGCATGCTCTGGCCTGATAAACCCATCACGCTCGGGGAATTCGGGTACAGTTGCGGCACGCGGCTGCCGGACGGCGGGATTCTCAATATTCATAACTCTGCCGTGGCGGAAATGATTGTGTACCTGTATGCCTGGGCCAATGATTTCGGCGGCGGCATGTCGTGGATGCTGTCCGACTGGCCGACGGCCCTGATGGACTATTCGGCCCCGTGGATCAGCCCATCGAGACAGCTCTATGAGGCGGGGTTTGGCATGTACGCCTATGACGGGACCCAGACCGGGCGGCCCAAGCCGATTGTGTGGGCCATGAAATGTATGCGAGATTACCTGGACAGTTCGCCCCGCGGGACCGGAAGTTTTCGTCTGGTCAAAGCCGATACGCAAACCGGCTGCGGCTACCTGTATCAGAATGATACCGCGCTGTTTGTCGGCATGAAGCATTTTCAGAATGAGTCGATTGACTTTCAGGCGGCTGACGCGGCCAACCTGATGCTCTACTGGACGGATGAGGGTCTGCACGTTTTGTCTACGGCTGACGCGTCGCTTTCGCTGAGCAGGCGGTTTGTGGAAACGACGGTCGGAACAGGAAATGTCCGGCTTGAGGGCCGCCGAAAATCATTTAATCAAACCAAAGATCGGTATGTAATGGAACTGTTTGAAGGACAGCGGTGTTTATTCAAAGCAATCACGGATACCAAAGGCAATTGATCTAACCACGGAGTAAGATGATGAAACTGACACGATATAAAAAGAATCCGATTTTGTCGCCGAATCCTGAAAACGCGTGGGAAAGTCTGGTGACCACCAATCCGGGCGCCTGGTATGATCCGGAGGCCGGTCAGGTCACCCTGCTGTATCGTGCGGCAGGGGATGATGAAGAACATGTGATTCGCTTCGGTCTGGCGGTCAGCCGGAACGGGTATGACTTTCAGCGAGTCAGCGACCAGCCGGTCTTCGGGCCCAGCGCAGACGGATTTGACGCCGGGTGCGTGGAGGACCCGCGAATCGTCAAAATCGGCGAGTATTATTATATTACGTATGCCACGCGATTTTATCATCCGGGCAAGTACTGGCTCAACAGCGGAAAGCATCAGGTCTGGAAACATAATCCGGCTGCTTTTCCCTATCTGATTCGGGAGAACGCCACGGCTACGGGGCTGGCGATCACCAGGGATTTCAAGACCTGGATACGTGCCGGCCGCATGACCAGTCCGCTTGCGGATGATCGCGATGTAATCCTCTTTCCGGAAAAGGTCGGCGGCCAATTCGTGATGCTGCATCGGCCGATGAACTGGGCCGGCGCCGGGTATGGGACAGAACATCCGGCTATCTGGATCGCTTTTTCGGAGGATTTATTGAACTGGACGGCCAGCCGCCTGCTGGCCAAGGCCGAATTTGACTGGGAATATAAAATCGGAGGCAATACCCCGCCGATTCGGACTCCGCACGGATGGCTGACGCTTTATCACGCGGTGGGGGAGGATCACTACTATCGACTGGGGGCGCTGCTGCTGGATCCGGACGATCCGGCGAAGGTGACGCACCGAACGAGGGACTGGATTTTGCAGCCGGAAGAGGCGTATGAGACACAGGGGTGTTATGATTGCGGGGGGGTGGTGTTTCCGTGCGGCAAGGTCGTGATCGGCGATACGCTGTTTGTCTATTATGGGGCGGCCGATAAATATATCGGGCTGGCTACGTGCAAGATGGAGGCCTTGTTGGAGTATCTGCTTGCCTGCCCGGTATCGTAACCAAAAAAGGAGGCCGCCGGGCGGATTTTCTAAGTTATTTTACTGCAAGGAATTAAGATGATTGGGCCCGGCAGGATTCGAACCTGCGACCAAGGGATTATGAGTCCCCTGCTCTACCGCTGAGCTACAGGCCCTGTTTGGGCACTTCATTTCCGGCCGTGCGCATTTCTGAACTCGACGGAACCGGGATAGTATAGTACATTGACGGGGGTGTCAATAGCCGAATCAAAACAGGATCGAAACAGGACTCAAATGAGCGGAATTTCTGACAGTGTTTTTTTGCCTTCCTGCCGTGACGAGATGGATTCTCTGGGGTGGGATCGGCCGGATGTTCTCCTGGTGACCGGGGACGCTTATGTGGATCATCCGGCGTTTGGGGTTGCGCTGATCGGCCGCTGGCTTCAAAAGCACGGGTTTCGGGTCGCGATTCTGGCGCAGCCCGACTGGCGCAGCGCCGAGCCGTTTCGTCAATTCGGCCCGCCGCGTCTGTTTTGGGGGATTACTTCGGGGTGTATCGACTCGCGGCTGGCGATGTACGCCTCGCTGGGGCATAAACGAAAACAGGATGATTACAGTCCGGGGGGGCGTACGGACCTGCGGCCGGACAAGCCGCTGGCGGCCTATGCGGCCCGGTGCCGGGAGGCGTTTAAGGGGATTCCGATTGTCCTGGGCGGGCTGGAGGCCAGCTTGCGGCGGCTGGTGCATTATGATTACATCGAAGACCGGTTGAAACGCTCGGTGCTGGTGGACGCCAAGGCG
>JAHDQI010000074.1 GCA_018433925.1 Phycisphaerae bacterium
CATCGCCGTCGGCACAACCTCCGTCCGCACCCTCGAAACCGTCGCCCAGGGCCGAACAGTCAACCCGGCAAGCGGCAAAACGGCCCTCTTTATTCAGCCGGGATACCCCGTCCAAATCGTCGATGCCATGATCACCAATTTTCACCTGCCCCGATCCACCCTCCTGGCCCTCGTCGCCGCCTTCGCCGGACTCGCCCCCATCAAGGCCGCCTACCGCCACGCCATCGAAAAAAAATACCGCTTCTACTCCTACGGCGACGCCATGCTCATCCTGTAAAAAACAACGCCCCGATGCCGCGCAAAAAAACAATCCCCGCCGCCTTCTTTATTACAAGTTGTGATAAAAGGCATGGTCTTGAACCGTTTCAATGTAAATCATACAAGCCGTTGTCTTCCGAAAGAAATCCCAACTTTTCTTTGTGGATTACATTATATTGCTCAATCTGCGCTTGCCCAAGGGGATCGGTATTCGTGAAAAGGAGTTTCCATGATTCTGAATGCCCGTCACAGAAGGCGACATTGGTTTTGCTCAGGTGCCGATATCCCTGCGTGCCTGCGGCTCGGCCCGGATCACTAAAGGACGCGTCACGCGGGTTGGAAAACGGAGCGCGCATATATTTATTTGCGCCTCCGCTGTATTGCCCGTCACCGAATAACGCTGTTTTCGCGGGACTGCGAACCTCCGTTATTTTCGCGGAATTAATCGGAGAAACCGTCTCGTTGATCCCGATGTAGCTTGTATTATAATTGTAGCCGGTGTAGGGATCGGCCAGCCAGTTGTGATCGCCGCGAAAGGAAGGACACTGCTGAATTCGCTCAATCGTATTGCCCTGCCAAAGCAGGCCGGGTTCGACTGTTTCTGCGGCAGGACTGGCGCCCCAGTCCTTAGATGTAGTGAAATCCCATGCGTAGTAATACCTTATCTGGTTGACTTTTATAGTATAATAAGCCAGGGGATAGCGATGCCCGTTGACATGGGCATAATTAGCGGCGGCAACGGTCATCTGTCGAAGGTTGCTCAGACAGCAAACCGATTGGGCCTGCTGCCGGGCTCTGCGCAGTGCGGGCAGGAGCAAACTCAGCAGCAGGCCCATAACGGCGGTCGCAGCCAGCAGTTCAACCAGCGTAAAACCTTCGGGACGCACCGTATGAAATCGTGCCTTGTTTTTTAACGGGGGCAGTCCCATGAACACCTCAGCCAGTTTTCTGCAAGTATGACCAGATCCGCCATCCCCCGTTTGCCCAATGCGTCAATCCAGCCATGCGACAGGATCGCCAAATCCACCATGTCTACGCGGCAGTCCCGGTTCAGGTCGCC
>JAHDQI010000073.1 GCA_018433925.1 Phycisphaerae bacterium
AACCGCCTCGTTCTCCGAAATCCGAAGCCGCTCGCGCAGTATCCCAAGCGGCCCGATCACCTGCCTGCGCAGCCGGTCAATCACCGCCTGATCAAAACGCCCGCTTGATGAGACTCCAAAATCCCACGGCTCCTCCCGCAGCCAGTCGGACCCCTCCGCGCCGCACGCTCGGCAGTAATTATCCAGCCCATCGGCCGCCGGCTCATCCAGCCCGACAAGGCCCGTCTTCAGGTACGCCGTCATATCCGGCAGACGAAACCCGAAACAGACCGCCCGCAAAGCACTGTCCAGCAATTCGGCCGCCGGATGCGTCCGCAGCGGACGCGGACGATCCAGAAAATACGGCAGGTCCATCCGCTCCATCGCCCAGGCCAGCGGATGCTGATAGGTCGCCATCTCCGGCACCACCACCGCGATATCCCGGTATCGCAATCCCTCGTCCCGAACCAACTGCCGTATCTGACGAGCAATCCACAAACACTCCCCCCGCACATCCGGCAGCGCCGCCGACACAATCGACCCTCCGCACGGGGCCGGCTGGTTCGGCAGATCATCAAAAAAATTCTCCTCCAGATACCGCAGGGCGGGGGCCTTGTGATACCGCCGCCCTCCCGTCAGCAACAACGCTTCCCGCAGCGTCAGCCCCGCCTCCGCGATGCGGCGGCAAAGCCGCGCGTAGGTTTCCTCCGTGGGAGCAAAGGCGCCGGGCGACGTGCTCCCCGGCGCCTTCAGCGCCGCCGGATCAAGACACAGCGCGATATGCGACTGCTCGGCCCGCTTCAACAGTTCCAGCAGCAGATTTTCCTCCTGCCCCGAAAACCCCGAAAACCCGTCCACCCACAGCCGCGCCCCTTCGAAGGAACAAAAGCCCGAAGCGTAAGCGACGGGATTGGAATGTATCGAATGGGATGCAGAATGGGCCTTCGCCCGCGACTCCGAATCCCGGCGCATCTGCCGGGTAAACCGGCAGAACAAATAATCCGAATCCGAAAACTCCGGATGGGCCCCAAGAAACTCCTCATACGCACGAAAAATCACGCCCAGGTCCGCCAGCTTCAGCGCCGTTTGGGAACCCGGCTGTTCTCTTTCAAGCGTCGCGGCCGTCTCCTCCAGTTGCCCCGGACTCAAATCCGCGTGATACAATTCGGCGATCTGATCGGCCAGCTTCCCGGCCAGCCCCGACCTCGCGCCGCCGCCGAAAATCTTCAGCCGACCGCGGCAGTCCGTCAGGATCCGCTGCAAAACCATCTGTTTGCCGGCCCGGCTCAATTCCGTCTGCCCGGCCGCCCCCCCGCACAGCCGAAACCGAAGCCGCTCAAACGATAAAATCTGAAGTCGGCAGTAACCCGTGATGCCCGGCTCCGACAAAATCGCCTGCTCGGCCTGGTAAGTCGCCTGCTCCGGAACCAGAAGCACCAGCGGCACGTCGCCCCCCTCACGCAGCGCCGCGGCAATCGCCGCAATACAACGGCGCGTCTTGCCCGCCCCCGCTCGACCTAAAATAAACTGAACCGCCATCAATTCCCTTTTACCTGAATATGGCTGTTCTATCACACAATCTCACAATTTTCAACCCAAAGACAGTCGTTTCCCCCCGGTTGGCGGACCTGCAGAAATCATGCAAGGAGAATCGGCGGCCCTCGATTTTTCTGATTAGCGCCGTCAAGTCCGGGCGGAACGAATCACCTTGCAGGGATTTCCCGCGGCGATCACGTTGTCAGGCAGATCTCGCGTCACGACGCTGCCGGCCCCGATGGTTACATCGCTGCCGATGGTTACGCCCGGACAGATAATGGCCCCGCCCCCGATCCAGACGTTATCGCCGATGACAATGGCCTTGGCGAATTCCCGGCCGGTCAACCGTTCGTCCGGGTCCGTCGGGTGCGTCGCCGTATAGATTTGAACAAAGGGCGCCAATAATGCGTTTCGGCCGATCCGAACCGAGTTGACATCCAGAATCACACAGCCGAAATTGGCGTAAAAATTATCCCCCACCTCAATATTGTATCCGTAATCACAATAAAACGGCGGCTCGATGTGAAACGAACCCTCAGCGCGGATCAGTCGTCGCAGAAGGTCCTTTCTTTTTTCCTCCTCCCCCGGCCGGGTATGGTTCAGCTCAAAGAGCAAATCCCTGACATACGCTCTTTCTTTGACCAGTTCTGCGTCATACGCATTGTACAACCGCCCGGATAACATGTTTTCTTTTTCGCTGTTCATGTGTTCTCAATAACCATCGTTTCATTGGAACCTTTAACCCGACTTTTCAGATTCCGCGCGACCGCCCCCGCGCAACCTGAAATAAACGGAACCGCCATCAACGCCTTTTGTATAATCCGATCCCCTTGTACCACAGAATCAACCCCATTTCAACCCAAACCGGAAGACAGGGTATCGGCAGACCACGCAAGCGGAGTATCGGCGCAGAGAGTATGAAACAATCCAAAAGGGATCACAGGCAGGAAAAAACAACAGCAGAGTTCGCCGGCTACTCCTCAGGACGCTTAAAAAACGGCAAAGACTCCAGGCAGCGGGCAACCGGCCCAAAGGATGTGATTTTTTCCTTCAGTTTTTCAATCCGAACCAGTCGGCGGATCTCCCGGCAGGCCTTTCGCAGCGGCCGGCTCTCCGGGCGAATCTCCAGGGCCACCTCCGCACGCCGAATCGCCAGATCCCATTTTCGCTGCCGAAGACCCAGCCACGCCCCGGCCACATGATAGTCCGGATTCTGCGGGTCCATCGAAATCGCCTGCCGAACACATTGCTCGGCCCCCTCATACTCCCCGCGCAAAGCCAGGCACAATCCCAGCCCGTAAAACGCCCCCGGCTCCATCCGATCCTCCTCCAGCGCCCGCAGAAAACAACGGCACGCCGACTCCAACTGACCCAACTGCGCCCCCGTCCAGGCCATCGCCAGCAGCACATCCGGATCGTCCGGGTCGGCCGCGATTTCCAGGTTCAAATAACGAATCGCCTCCTCTGTCCGCCCGCTCCGCGCGCAAAGCTGAGCCAGACGAAAACGCGGACCCTTCAGCTTCCGATCCGCCTCTACCGCCTGCCGGTAACAGCACTCGGCCTCCCCCTCCCTCTCCAGATGAAGAAGCGTCTCGCCCTTGTAAAAAAACGCCGGCGCAAATTCCGGATCCAGTTCGAGAATCCGGTTAAACTTCTCCCTGGCTGACTCAATCCGGCCGGTCTCCAGCAGGAAAATCCCAAAATCCAAAATCACCTCCAGATTGCCCGGATCGCCCCGCAGTTCCTTCAAAAACGCCTCCGTCGCCTGCTCCTTTCGACCCGCCGCCCAGCAGGCCTGCGCAATCCGGTAATGAATCTGAGGATGCAGCGGATCCAGCGCCGCGGTCCTTTCCCAGCACCACACCGCGCGGTCATACTGCCCCCGGGAAAACAGCGAATTACCGATGTTATAAAAACAGATCGGACAGTCCGCGTGAATCTGCTGGGCCAAGTAAAACATCTGCTCGGCCTTCTCGTGCTGCTCCAGTTCCGTATAGGTGATAATCCGGTTGCAGTAGCATGGCTCATAGGTCGGGTCCATCGCCTCGATCTTCTCAAACAGCTCCAGCGCCCGCTCATACTCACACGTCCGCGTATAATCCACCGCCAAGGCATTCATAATCTCGACATCCTCCCCGCCGCTCTCCCCCGCCCTCGTATAATACCCGATGGCCTCCTCATATCGTTCCATCGCATCGAGCGTCAGTCCCATATTAAAATACCACGCCCCGTTAGCCGGGTTCAGTTCGATGGCCTCCGCCAATTTCTCCAGGGCCTGCTGCATCTGCCCCTTCTCATACCAATCCCATGCCTCCACAGCCGCCCGCTCGGCCTGATCCCACAGGTGATCGTCGGGGTCCTGAAAATCGTCTGGAAACATCATAACTGCCTTCTCCTGAAGGGGTTGTCTCTTTCGGCCCGGCCGCATCCTCTACGGACCATCGCCGCTGAACCCAGATCGACTCTTTCGCCTCCCCGCTGAGGTCCCAACCGTTACTCAAACGTGACTTTTTTTAACGATCCCCAAGTTTTTTCTGGTACTTTTCAGGATAAGCCCTTATAATCGCTCAGCTTAAGAAACGATTACGCGGGCACCGGCCGGGCCGCCCGCAAGACGTTCAGGCCCGGACAGATCGGCGCGGTCCGATAAGAAAAAATCCCGCAAAAAAAGAAGAGCAAATTCGGGTTCAAACGGAGCGGATTGATATGATCCAGGAAATCAAAGGCCAACTGAATGCCGGCGCCGGAAGGTACGCCATCGTCGTCAGCCGGTTCAACGAATTCATTACCTCCCGGCTGCTGGGCGGAGCCGTAGACTGCCTCCAGCGGCACGGCGCCAAAGACGAGCAGATCGCCGTCGTCTGGGTCCCCGGCACCATCGAAATTTCCCTGGCCGCCAAAAAACTCGCC
Organism: Phycisphaerae bacterium; assembly: GCA_018433925.1. Taxonomy (GTDB): domain Bacteria; phylum Planctomycetota; class Phycisphaerae; order Sedimentisphaerales; family Anaerohalosphaeraceae; genus JAHDQI01. The sequence continues at coordinate 4,426 of JAHDQI010000073.1, forward strand.
CAGCGCGGCGACTTCGCGGCCGTCCTCTGTCTCGGAGCAGTCATTCGCGGACAGACCGGACACTACGACCACGTCTGCCAGCAGATCAGCCGCGGCGTCGGACAGATCAATCTCGAAACCGGAGTGCCCGCCATCTTCGGCGTCCTGACCTGCGATACCATCGAGCAGGCCATCGAACGGGCCGGCACCAAGCAGGGAAACGCCGGGGCCTCGGCCGCCCTGGCCGCCATGGAAATGGCCGACCTCCTGGCCCAACTCCAGGCCCTGTGAAACCCGATGCCCGCGAAGGACGGACGGTTCTTTTGAAAATGGATGTGTTTTCATGGACGGACCTGTGGATCGAAGAACAAAAGCTCGGGAATTAACGATGCAGGCGCTCTGTCAACTGGATGTGCAGGGACCGGACATCCTGCCGACCCTGCGGAGGTTCTTCCGCGAATACACCGACGATGACCTCGTCATCACCCTGGCCGAGCAATGGACCGCCGGGGCCTGGGAATACCACCAGCAGTGCGATGAGGAAATCGCCCGCGCCGCCGAAAAATGGAAACTCTCCCGCCTGTCCCTGGTTGATCGAAGCATCCTCCGACTGGGCGTCTATCAGCTCCTCCGCTGCCCCGACATCCCCGGCAAAGTCGCCATCAACGAAGCCATCGAACTGGCCAAAAAATACAGCGGTGCCCAGTCGCCCCGCTTTGTCAACGGCGTCATGGACGCCATCTATCGAAACAAAAAACCCGAACCCGAAACCCTCTCTCCGGAACATGAGTAGCTGATGTCGCAGGCAGAGTCTCCCAGAATCATCGCCGTACTGAACCAGAAAGGCGGCGTCGGAAAAACGACCACCGTCGCCAACATGGCCGCGGCCCTGGCCGCCGCCGGCCGGCGCACACTGGTCATCGACCTCGACCCGCAGGCCCACCTGACCATTCACTTCGGCGCCGATGCCGAATCGACTCCCTCCGGCTGCTATGCCGTTTTGACCGGGGCCAAACCCCTCAGCCAGGCCGTCGTCCAAAGCCGCCCCAACCTCCGCCTGCTCGGGTCCGGCATTGACCTGGTCGGCGCCGAAACCGAGCTGGTCGCCGAAGTCGGCCGTGAAACCATTCTCCGCAACGCCCTCGAACCGGAACGCGGCGCCTACGACGCGATCCTGATCGACTGCCCGCCCTCGCTGGGCCTGCTGACGCTCAACGCCCTGGCCGCCGCCAACGAAGTCCTCATCCCCATCCAGCCGCACTTTCTCGCACTCCAGGGGTTCGGCCGTCTGCTCCAGACCGTGCTGCTGGTCAGCCGGCGAATCAATCCCGCCCTGCGCGTGCGGGCCCTGCTCCTGTGCATGTATGACAGCCGCACGAGTTTAAGCAGCGAAGTCAAAAACGACATCGAAAAATTTCTCGCCTCCGCAAGACAGACCCAAAGCCCCTGGGCTGAGGCGCAGATCATTCCCGTTCACATCCGACGCAATATCAAGCTGGCCGAGGCCCCCAGTTACGGCAAGAGCATCTTTGAGTATGAGCCGTCCTGCCACGGCGCCGCCGATTATTGGGCGGTCACTCAATGCCTGTTTCCCGGCCTGACGAAGCCCGCGGCACCGGAGGCCCCGGCGCCCGGCCGTCCCGCGGAAACCGAACCGGCGCACGAAACACAACCGCCCCAACACGAGCCGCCGAATCCCGAAACCGGCGCATAAAAAAAGACCGCTTTGTGGATGACTGGAAAGCGGTCTTTCTTGAAAAGATCGAATTCGTAACGATCCTTTTTGCGGTCTATCAAGACTATCATAGTCACAAACGGTTTGCGTTGTCAATCTTTTTTTGGATTTTGCGCAAAATTTTTTTCGTTCCCCGCGTGCTCCTTTTTTGCCTTTTTTCGCCGTGTTTATTCCGTCATCGACCAGGGATCTTCCAGCGAATCGGCCACGCGCCGCAGAAACCTGGCGGCCGTAAAATCATCGACCACACACTGATCGACGGCCAGCGAGATGTTCATGCGTTTTCGCGTCTGCGGCCGGCCGTCCCGCACCGCCGCGTAATCGCCGATATACCCGATGGAGACAATCCCCGTGGCCGACGGCGGCGCAATCGCGTAAAACCATTCAATCCCGTACATCCCCAGCCCGCTGAGGACCATGTGGGCCCCCTCGAAATCATCCGGCAGCAGTTGATTGGCCCGCGCCCGCCGCAGCAGCGCCTCGGTCGCCTGCGCCAGTTCCGTCAGCGTTTTGCCGCCGGCGTCGGCGATCACCGGCACCACCAGCCCCTGCGGAGCGGCAATCGCAAAGCCCAGCCCGATCCGTTCGGGAATCACCAGCACCCCGGCCGAACGGTCAATGGAGGCCGCCGGCAGCGGAAACTCCCGCAGCGCGCGGGCCATCGCGTATAACACCATATCGTTGGTCGTCACCCGAACCCCCGACCGCCGGCTGTATTTCTTGCGCACCTGCGGCAGGTCCGTCACATCCGCCCACACAGACAGGTACCCGGCCGCCTTCGTCTGCTTGCTTTCAAGCATCAGGTGGCCGATCAGCTTCTGAATCCGCGTCAGCGGAAGAGTTCCCGTGGTCTGCATGGTTCATCCTTTCGTTTCCTGGACCTGCATTGTAGCAGCACGCATCAACCTTCTCAAGCCCAAAAACCCCTTCGTGCATAGGGAATAGAGTTACTCGTACGGACCCAGAAACCGGTCCCCATTAAAATGGATTAAGTGAGTCGGGCTGTCGGCCACCCAAACCTCGGTTTCCCAGGAAATCTCACTCAAATAACGATTCAGCACCGATTTATCCGGAAATGCGGTGATATAAATCAGCTTCTGCCTGACTTGATGAAACAGCCGGGCCAGTTCCTCCCGTCGTTGGCTGTCCACGGGACCATGACTGGTAACCGCCTCAATCAACAAAATCCAGTCTTTATGGGGATAATGCATCACCAAATCCGGCATTTTATCAAACTCATCTATGTTGATGCCGATTTCGGAAAGCATTTCCTTGTTAAACTCCTTGGAATCCGCCAGATACAGAACCAGACTCCCGGGAAGAAAATGATGTGTGAATGCGTGAATCAA
>JAHDQI010000030.1 GCA_018433925.1 Phycisphaerae bacterium
AAGAAAAAGCTTTTCTTTGTGTATTGAGCCGTCCAGCGCAGAAGCACGGGCTACCACATGAATAGAATCGTCTTTTCCGCAACATAAAGAAACATAAGTAAAGGCATTCTTATATCCGGCCTGCATCGACCGCAATCCTATATTCTCAGTGGTCGACCATCCGTCTGTCGTGCTATTTTCCGCAAGAGATTTTCGATACTGCAGCGGTCGGTTATGTGCACCCAAAACAACATGCAAATACCCCCGACTGTCTGCCGTAATTGCCGGGACACAATGATTGTCAGGAGGATTGCCGGGGTCCCCTGTTTCCCCATATCCCAACAAGACAGGCGAGGAAAGCGTTTTGCTGTTCCGGTCGTAGGTAACTGCATACTGGGGCGTGCCGTTTGAGTCGCCCTCATCAACTGGATACACAATATGAATTTTCTCTCCGATTGATATTGACCCATTGCCGGCCCCTGCCTGAAGACCATACAATGAAACTGTAGACAGGATTTGAGTATCGTTTACCAAAACAGTATTTCCGGTTTTACGTAACACATCCAGATACAGGGTATCAACCGGCGGATCTGGTTCCGGATAAGAACGAGACCAACGGAGGATTGACGGGGGGTGATCAGACAGATTCCATGAGTCATTGAATTCAATCCGCGCCTTGCCTCGACCCAAAACAAGACCTTTCCACGTTGGTGTTGAATTCGTACAATAATCAACAGAATAGAGCAAACGTGACTCCCAGGGAGTTTTGGGTCTGTTGTAATAGTAATTATTTACTATCGTATAAGCCCATCCGTCTTTATCAAAAACAACACGTTCATCTGCGAATGGACCCGTTTGAGCAGCGTGTCTCCAATACGGGAAAAGTTGTCTGGCTATGTGATACCAATTGGTTTCTTCCCACTGCTCCTCTCTTAAGGTCTGTAATATATAGCCATCGCGTATGTTTGGCCTGTTGTGGATATCAAAGGTTACAGTATTCGGTTTATAAAAGGGAGAATATCCGAATAATTCACGTTCCCCTCTGAAATATTTTTGATGTATGATGGGTATTGTAGCTGTATCACGGAGCTCGGTAACCTGAGTCCCCGCTCCCAGGGAGCCGCCTGCGGGGGTTGTGCTGGTTGGGGTGGGTGGCGTACTGCCGGAGGGTGCGGAAGGTGCACTGCCTCCTCCTCCTCCTCCTCCTCCGCTGCCGCCGCCTGAGACGGACGAAGAGCTGATCCCCGCGGCCGCGGCTGATGCTGACGAG
>JAHDQI010000108.1 GCA_018433925.1 Phycisphaerae bacterium
ATCAGGGCCGGTTTGACAAGACCATTCATCGACTCATAAACATCTCAAAATCCCGGTAAATTACCGTTTTTTCCGGATCGCAAGCAAACCGCCCAGACCCAGCAAAGCCATCGTCGCCGGTTCCGGAACCACATGCTCAACTGTAAAACTGTGAAAGTCAATTACATCCGCCGTCTCTGAGGCCTTGGAAAAACGGAAAAACAGATGGTCAAATTCCGTAGCAATCGGAAGACCACCAACGGTTCCATCATCAGTAAATGTATTCGTGGAAATCAAACCACCTGCATCGAAAATCGAAAAGATAACATCCATCTGGTTGGCTGCTACGTAATCCAACACCAGTGTCATCGTCAGCATGGCACCATCTGTTACGATAGTATGATCACCGCCGCTGCTTAATGTCCAGTCTCCTGTACTATCCATCAGAGAGGAGCCGGTCAGAGTGGTATGCTTGCCAACACTGGAATTGGAGGATTTGCTTGCTCCTGTGCTCAGAGGGAGAAACACAGCATAGCCCTGTGAATCTGCCCAAGGGTCACCACTTCCTCCACCGCCGTCATTGGTATCGATCTGTACCTGTGGGTCAGTCGGGTCGTTGACAAGACAAAAACGGAAACTCTTGGAACTATTGTCATACAACCCGGTCGGGGTAAACTCAATTGTAGCTACAAGTTGGTGTCCGACGCTCAAAGATACTGGCGAACCATCAGGAGCAAAGTGGGTCCACAATTTCTGGCTGCCGCTACTCTGGGTATATGCCAGAGAACCAGGTGCCACTGTAAGGTTGCCGGGTGTTCCAACCCAAACTGCCGATTCAGTCGGCAGATTGGTCTCAGCACGACTACTGTCGGCCCAGGTGTCATTCAGAAGTACAACGGCGGAACTGATACTGCTGAGAGAAAGACATGCAACCAATAAAAACAACAATGCTCTTTTCATCTTTCCTCACTCCTTTCCAAAATTGAAGGATCGATTTAACGGGCCAAAAACAATTCAGCCCTCACAATACACATAATACCCGTGGGCTACACACCCAAATATTCAGCCACACACATCACACCTTAGAGAACAACTTGCCCATATTATCCGAAAAAAAGGCCTATTGATGCAAGTCAATCTTGCGCAATTATAAAGTCGAAATCGCGCAACTATATTCCTGCCAAAAGAGTTATGAAAATACTACCGCCCCACTTCCACAAAATCACACGTCGAAACCAGCCGATAAACCGTCCCATAACGATCCTCCGAGGGCCTCGAAAAAAGCCGTTCCAGACTTTTTGAGTCCGCTTCAAACCGCCGAATTCCCCGCAGTTCCACACGCAGCACCGCATCCGTCCGCCCATCCGTCAGATGCCGGGCCTCAATCACCGCAGGGACCGATAACCCCGGCTCGGCCGCCGTATACTGATCCATCTCAATCCGAACTACCTGCCCCCCGGCCGCGTCGGCCGTCTCAATGCACGCAACCTGGTAATCACACGCCCGCACCCAGATCTTCCTGACCAGTCCCCCGGCCGCGTCCCGCTGCGTCAGAATATCATACCCATCATGCCAGTCCAGCTCCCAGCTCTCGTCCACCTCCACCACCCCCAGCGCCTCGGTCACATGCCACGGATTAAACCGCAGCTTTTCCACACACCGCTCCGCCAGATCCCGCCGGCCCCACCAATACGTATCAATCTCCGGCTTGACCATAAACCAGAACGCCTCCGCATTCGTCCCGAAACGAATCTCCCCGAATTTATCCCCCCGCACAAACAGCCGATCCGGAGGCACAAAACGAAGCTGGGCATCCACCTTTTCCTCCATCCGCGAGCCGTCCGGCTCCGTCCATTCAATCACGCACCGCGCCGAGGCCCGGATCGGAACCAGGTTGGCCCGCTGCATAGCCAGCGCCGCCGCGGCCGCCTCAATCGACTCCTTCCCCCTGCAGCGAGGCATCGCTTCCGCCGCCGGCCCCACGGGCGACTGGCAGCCCGCCCAAAACACCGCCGCTGACAAACATAACAGGATCAATCCCCGGCTCATTACGGCCGTCTCCCTATTCCAAATCACTTTGCAGAATTTCACTCATCTGCGCCGAAAGCTGCTCAATCTGCTCCTCCGTCAAATGCGGATTTTCCACCTCTTCGCTCCGATCCTGCCCGGTCACCTTCACCGTCCAGATCTCCTGCCCCTCCTCCGTCCGGCTCGACTCATATTTCAGCCGCTTCTTCCGCATCAAAATCAGCATCAGTACAAACCGAAAATTCACCTTTTCTTCCTCGGTCTCATCCGCCAGCCGATCAAAAAACGCCAGCAGCATCTCATTGTCGATGAATAACTGCTTCTTGACTTCCGGATTCGGCATCCGCGTCCGCCAGAAGCAATACACCTCCGGCTTGTGCTCCTGCCAGTACTCTGCGCAAAAATCCCGCCGCTCCAGTCCTTCCGGACCCTCGACCAGCGCCGCGTAGTATTCCTCCTCCACCGCCAGCTCCCGGCCGGTCCCGAAGCACTGTCCCAGCGTTTTTTTAATTTCCCATTCTGCCATTACTCACTCTTCCTGCTCTGCAAAATCCCCTGGCTCCCCAAAATCCAGATACGGACTCATTTTCTCTACCGTCTTCGGCCCAATCCCGTGCACGGCCTCCAGATCCCCCGGCCCGGCAAACACACGCCGCCCGTCGGCCGCATGGGCCTGCCGATAATCAACAATCGCATGCGCCCGCACCGGCCCAACTCCCTCCAGCCGAACCAAGCTGCCCACGGTCGCCGTATTCGGATTAATCCGCTCCTGCAAACACAAGCCCGGTTCCCGCCCGCATTGCTCTTTCCAGGCCCCTTGCCCGAGGCAACCCAGCCCGGCCGCCAGCCACGCGGCCGTAAACAGCCAATACCCCGTTCCCCCGCCGACCGCAGGCCCGCCGCCTGAACAAAATGCACCCCTTCTCGTCTGCATAGTCAACCGAAATCATGCAATAACAACCGGCCCGACCCGCGGCTCTACCGCTTATTAATCATCTTCTGAAACTTCGCTACCGTCAGCAGCGACTTCTTCGGATTGAGCTTCTCATCCAGCAGCCCACCGCCGGCAATCTCATCCTTCGAGCCGTCCGCCAGCATCCCGTACGTAATCGTATTGATAAACGGCCGGCCCAGCGCCGCCTTATACACGCTCTCAATCCACTGCGCCTGAATCTCCTCGCTCCACGGCTTATGCCAGTAGCCGCCCTCCGGCCCATCGGCCCGATCCGGAATCGCCACATGCGTGATATGCACCGGCTTGGTAACCGGACCGAAGCAATCCAGGCGCGAGGCGATCTGCATCATATCCCGCACGTGCATTCCCGGCACATCCCGGCCGAACGAAAGCTGCAAACCGAACGCGTCAAAGCTGATCCCGCTCTGAATCACCATATCCGTGTACACCAGCGGAGGAATCGTCGTCCGGTCCCCGGCGTAATACTCGCCCCACGGCGCCACAATCTCCACAAACTTCCGCGATTTCGTATCCGCGGCCTCGGCCGCCAGGCACGCCGTACGCGTCATCTCGATAATCTGCTCAAACGAAAACCCAAAACAGTTCCACGCGTGCATCCCGCAGATCACACGCCAGGCGTGAATATACTTGGCATACCGCGTCACCGCGCGTGTCACAAACTCATAGGCCGCTTCCCGGATCTTTTCAAACTCCGGCGGCTCCGCCTGCAGCCACCCCGGCACCCCCGACGGGGCAAAGCGAAGCAGCGGACCGGCGCTGAGAGCCAGCCGGCGTCCCGCCAGCAGGTCCATGCACGCGTCCACCCGGTCAAAATCATACTGCCCCTTCTGCGTTTCAATCTGCCCCCACTCGATCGGAATCGTCACAAAACCGAACAGCTCAAGCAGCCATTTCCGGTACGCCGGATTCGAGATCCGCTCCAGGTCAATCGCGCAGCCCAGCGAATGACGCCCCAGCCCCCGGTGACGGCAGCGCATTGCCAGAAACTGCTCGGCATACCGAGACGACAACTGCTCCGAATAGCGAATCCCCTTCTCCAGCGACTCATCGGCCAGCGCCGAGGCCCGGGACGGGTCCGAAATATGATGCAGCGCCTGGATAAACAGATCCTGCGCCTCGTGCGCCAGATCGGCAAAGCTGTTATCCTCCTCGAACAGCGCCCAGTCCTCGCGCTTGAGCGTGATCTGCATCAGCCGTGCCCGCGCCAGTTCCACATTCAGATTATACGGCTCGGCCCGCTCCGGCAGCCGGGTGGTCGAAAGCAGCAGCCGACCGGCCCCCTTCACCGGCCACAGCAGCGCAAGGCCCGCCGAATCCGTGCTTCGTTTCGTGCAGTCCAGCAGGCCCTCCTTAAAGCCAAGCTGAACCTGGTACAGCGGGATCAGGTCCGCCCCGAACAAATACGCCGCCGCGACCTGAAAATCCTTCGCCGGTTTCCCATCCTGAAATATCTGAAATTTCAATCCGCCGCTCCGTTCTTATGCAAATCACGCTTATTAGACTCCAAAGCGAGGATTATAGCACATCCACGGCCGGATGCAAACCCTTCTTTCCAAGCCCCCCCAGCCCCCGCCTGAACCCAATTCAGACCCGAAATCCAGCAAGTCTCCCTCCCGGCCCTGTGACTCTGACGACGAAGCGGCTCTTGCGGCTAACAACCTAGAAACACTCAGGGTCTTGGAGATGCGTTTGCCTGCGTAGATTTTCCATTCTTCCCACCCTCTACTGCGATATCGTAGAACGCATCCAGTTCATAGAGAGGTTTGCCAAATCTTCCATATTGACAACACAGTCACCATTTGTATCTCCAAGAGGCGGTTGGTGGGCGGCATCTCCACAGACCCCGCCAGTCTTATATTCATAGGGGCCATAGTCGGTATAGGTAAGATGGCCGACCCCCCAGTCGAAGACAGTGTCGATATCATAATAGCGCATACTACGGTCCAGATCCCACGGGATCTTCTCGGCCGTGTCTCCATCCCCGTCGAGATCCGCAAAGTCTGCAGGAAGATCAGTCATATCCCCTGCATCAATCCCTGCTGAAACCGCGGAAAGACGCAAATTATCATCTTCCGTACCATATAGATTGTCAGGTCCTTTGCCGTCCTGAAAATGAAGATTGCCAACGATCATAAAATCACCCCAGATAAGACCTCCGTTTTCATAAACAGCGCCCATACCGCCTTCGACAATGCAATGACTGATATCCATTTCACCAGGATCATTAGGACTGATAGCGGGATCCCATATCGATAGTTGATTTCCAAATGTCCCTGCAAGGTTATCCCAAAAAATACAATTGCGTACAAAAAACCGGGCCCCTGTTGCATGGATGGCCCCGCCGTAACCGCCTGACATATTACCCACAAAGGTGGTATTATAAACGACGGGATCAATCGAATACAAAGAACTGCTATACCAGCCGCTGCCGCTTATGGCCCCGCCATGTCCGGCGGCATAATTGCCTGCAAAAATACAATTCACAAAGGAAGGGGACCAGGCACTGGGGGAATCTCCGCTTCGGGTAAAATAAACAGCCCCTCCGGAGCCATGGGTGCTGTTGCTGCGGAAGATGCAGTTAATAAACCGGATGGTTGTCCCGGTAGCTCTCCATAGACTGATCGCTCCGCCTGCGAGATCGGCATGGTTGTTTTCAAAAATACAATGGACAATCGTCGGACTGCCTTGGGGATAAATGGAAAGGGCCGCTCCCCGGCTTGCCGACCGTCCGTGGCAGATTGTAAAACCATCCAAAACAGCGGAAGGACCAACTTCATCGGCGGATAGGATTTGATAGGTATTATCGCGATCATCGCCGAGAATCCCGATATCCCCGCTAAGAAGTGTTTTGTATAGCACAAAATCTCGCTCAGCCACAGACGCGGCGCCGGACGGAAATCCCCCCATGATTCGGACCCCATTCTTTAAGGGAAAGGAGGCGCTTTGGTTGCCTGCCGTTTGCTCGGATCCGTGATCCGGATTATAAATACCTTTGGCAACCCATAGTTGATCGCCAAAACCGGCCTCGGCGATGGCATCTTGAAGATAACGATAGGCCGTCTGCCAGGATTGCCCGTTTCCATTCAGATCGGTCACACTGCAATCAACATAAAGAATGCGACCCATTGATAAAGTCGATAGGAAAAAAATTCCCACGGCCTGCAATACCAGTCTCCCTTTCATCACACACTCCCCTATTCCTTGTTTTCCTGTGATACGTGAAATAGATACAACGGGGCACGCAAATCACTCCTGGAAAAGTGGGACCGATCAATGTTCCCCGAAAAAAGGGCACCCTCCTTTTCCTTTTACATGCAACTCCGCAAAAGCATTCAATTCGAACCCATTTTACCAGAAATGTTCTCCCATAACAAGCCATTTCTTATAAATTTTCTCCCCAATATGAAATGGCCAAATTCCCTGCTCTGCCGCTTTTCTGTCGTCTTTTCTCCTCTTCTATACCGCCGCCCAGCAACCGCACGATATGCCTCTTTTGTTTTACTTTCTGTCCCTCAACTCCTTGCCTCCTCTACTGTTAATGTTGTTTTTTTGACACCCAAATTTCAATCTGAAGCGCAACGCATGGATTTGAAATCTGAGAGATACAGGTCCCCATATCAAGGGAAGCTTTGGGGGGCTTTACCGGAGGACTGTTTGAATGGCAACTTCGAGAAGTTTTTCGGGGCGGAGGCCGGGCAGTCGCGTCGGGTCCAGCCGGAAGGCCCCGGCCAGGGCCGCCAGGATCAGCAGGGCCGCCTGGCGGGCGTCGCCGCAGGCAGGATGGAGCGACGGGGCTGAGCCGATAAGCGATTCGAGACAGGCGGCCTGCTCGTTCCAGAATCGCCGAATTCGCTCCGGCAGCGGATTGGAAAACAGCGGCAGGTCCCCGGTCAACCGGAGGACCAATCGAAAATGACTGCCCATCGGACTGCCTTCGGGATCGATCAGCGGCCGCGCCCAGTTTTGCAGGGCCTCCAGCGGCCGGGCGTCTTCGGCCTGGTGCGAAAATCGACGGGTCTCTTCGATGGCCTGATCGAGAAGCGTCAGGCAGATTTCTTCCTTGCTTTTGAAGTAGTGATAAAAGGCGCCTTTGGTGATCCCCGCGGCCGTGAGGATGTCGTCAAGGGAAGCGCCGCTGTATCCGTGGCTGGTGAACAGGCCGCGGGCGGCGGTTAGGATGCGTGTTCGGGTTTCTGTTGGGGTTCTTGCCATGAAACCGAAATATCCGAACGGCCGAGGGCATCGACCTTGGGGGCCATGATTCGATTTTGCAACTGCACGGCCAAAAACAGGATGATCAGAAGCAGAACGGCAGCCACCGCAATCAGGACCACGACGGTCACCCGGTACTTGGCGACGATCTCATCGGAATAGACCTGCGTGCTGTCGGCGCGGCGCTCGATCTCAGCCCCTTCCTCAAGTTCTCCAAGAGCATCCATGTTAAATCGCTGCCGCGCGATCAGGGGAGGGTGCCCGTCACGGACGGCCTGAAGATCGGTAAGCAGCTCTTCCATGTTTTTGTATCGCTCCTCCTTCTTTTTGGCCATCATGATCTCGATGACTTCCGAGATGCCGGCCGACAGGGAGGTGTTGATGTGGTCGGGGGGAACCAGTTCCTCTTTGAGGTGTTTGCGCATGACCTCGGAGGGGCTGGAGGCCTCGTAGGGAACCCGGCCGGTGACCATGTGATAGAGGGTCCCGCCCAGGGCGTAGATGTCCGACCGGCCGTCAATGTCGATTTCGCCCTTGATCTGCTCGGGAGCGATATAGTAGGGAGTCCCGAAGGCTTTGCCCTGTTCGTGACGGGCGGCTTTGATATCCGAGGCCTCCCGGGCCAGGCCCATATCCGCCAGTTTGACGATGCCTTCCTTGTTAATCATGATGTTTTTGGGTTTGACATCGCGGTGAATCAGGCCCTGCGCGTGGGCATGGGCCAGGGCGTTGGCCAATTGGATGATGATATCGAGGGCTTCCTGCTCGCTGAAGATTTTGCCCTTGGACAGGTCGTCAAAGAGAGTTTTGCCTTCAACGTATTCCATCACGAAATAATAAAGGCCGCCGACTTCGCCTACGTCGATGGCCTGTACAATGTTGTTGTGGTTGAGTTTGGCGGCGATGCGTCCTTCCTTGTAAAACCGTTCGACGTAATCGCTTTTCTGGACGAATTTTTTGGGAAGGACCTTGATGGCCACGGTGCGGTCGAGGGAAAGCTGCTTGGCTTTATAAACGACGGCCATGGCGCCGGAGCCGAGCTTGCCGAGGACGCGGTAGCCGGGAATCTGGCTGGAGACGTCGCGGCTTTCTTTGATGAGGTTTTTGACGCGTCCGGCCTGGGACGGGGTGACAACCTGCTTTTCGACCATAAGGTGTTCAAGGGTGACCGGGTTACTGCCGCCGGAGCGAACCTTTAGCTCCTTTCGGCATTGCTTCAACTCCTCTTCGGTACATAACCGCTGTTCCAGCGCCGCACGCCCGAAAAGGGTATCATAACTGGTCATTTCACTTTCGGCCAAAACAGACCTCGCTCGGATCCCTTCTATCTATAGACCATAACACGCTTTTGGCCCAATTATCGATAAAAAAATTCCTTTGTCAAAAAAAAATCGCCGAATATCTGAACACAGATGACATTTTGAGGCATATTTGGGCAAGGGCTTGTATCCGGCGCTGGTGGCCTGGGCAAGCAGCCCGGCCGGTCCGAACTCAAATAAAACGCTCCAGAATGGCTGGTTTGAGGGGTCAAACTCCTGCCAGAGGAGTTCAAGGGCAGTGGTGTGGACATCGCCAAGTAAGGTCCCGCTGCATTGCCCGCTGAAGACGTTTCCGGCGGGGTCGATATGGACTCCTTTGGCGTCAAGAATCGCTTTTTTGCAGTTGAGGGCGGCAATTTGCTCGATGGACATATCCGCCACGAGGGGGGCGATTTGTTCGGCGGCCCGGCCGGTGAAGCGGCATCGATCCTCGCGGAGGATCTGCCGGGCCAGGGCCGTGGAGTCAGCAGCCGAAAGAGCGTCAAAGGACAGGGGATGTTCAAGGTATTTTTCCCAGCGGACGCGAACGCGGTCAGGTCCGAGAATCTCGACGGCCAGGGCCCGCAG
>JAHDQI010000181.1 GCA_018433925.1 Phycisphaerae bacterium
CGTCAGGGGGAGGATTGGGGCGGCTGTTTGTCGGCGCCGGGCGTCCCGGGCAGCGGGGCGAAGTTCCCAGGCCCCTGAACGGGCTGCTGTCTCGCATGACGCGCGGCGGCCTTTCGTTCTTTGCGATTTTGAAGAATCAGAAAGAGTATGCCGCCGACGACCAGCAGAACCCCGACAGCCACACACAGCATGGTTAACGCAAATAAGGTGCCCGTAGACATATTAAGTTCCTCATTTGCATTATAGAAAAACAATCGAAAACAAACAAGAAAAAAAGGAGAAAAAAAATGAAGAAGACAACGATGGTTTTGGCGATTTTGGCGTTTGCTTGCGGCTGCGAAGGATTTCGCTATCCGGCCAGCGAGGCGCAAAAGCAAAATGCGTGGCTGCACCTGCGAACCACGCAACTGACGGCCGAGCAGTCAGCCGCCGAGGAGACCTCCGATACCTTGCAGGCGCTGGCGTCGCTGGCTTCTCGGCAGAGCGAGGCGTTTGTGGCCGACTACGGCGTACCGAGGGAATTGCCGACCGCCCGCGACGCGGAGACAGTCCTTGCCGCCGGCGGGGCGATTGCCGCCCAGGCCCGGACCGATGGCACCCGACGGATCGATCCCTGGACCGCCGCTGACGGTCTGCTCGAGCTGGGGATCGGTCTGGCCGGCCTGCTCGGCGGGGCCGCCGGGCTGAAGGCCGCCGCGTTCCTCCGACAGGCCCGCGAAAAGGCCGCCGCACTCCGGGAAATCGTACAGGGCAATGAGCTTTTCAAGCAGCTCCACGCCGAAGCGGCCGAGGCCTTCAAACAGGCCCAGAAAAACCAGAGCCCCGCCACACGAAAACTGGTCACCGAACTGAAACAAACCGCCGCCTGACCGGCGGCGCCGGATTTTAGCGGACAATTTGCCTGTTGACAGCCGGGACAAAGGGCCCTAAGATACGATTTTTACAGAGGATGCCGCGCCGCGGTCGGGGCTGCGGCCAAGGAAAATCCAATTGCAGGGAGAGTCGTAATGGACCCGTCAATCTTTAAGGCCTATGACATTCGCGGAATTTACCCGGACCAGCTTGATGAACAAGCCGCCTGGAAAATCGGTCACGCCACTGCCCAGTTTCTCCGCTCCATGCTGCGGGGCTACGAACGGGGCCTGGCCAACGCCCAGAGCTTGTGTGTCGGCTACGATATGCGCGCGCACAGCCCGGCCCTGGCCAAGGCGCTCATCGAGGGCATGAACGCCGCCCGCGCCAATGTCATCGACATCGGCATGATCGACACCCCGCAGATGTATTTTGCCATCAACCACCTCGGCACCTGCGGCGGCGTCCAGGTCACCGCCTCGCACAACCCGGCCAAGTACAACGGATTCAAAATCTCCGGCAGGCAGGCCAAACCCGTCGGCGTCGATACCGGCCTGAAGGACATCAAGCACATCGCTACGGCCCTGCTCCACACACTCGGCCGGCCCGACGGGGCCATTGAGCACTGCGATCTGACCAAAGAATACAGGCAGCACGTCCTGAAATTTCTCGAACCCAACCGCCGCCCCCTGCGGGTCGTCGTCGATGCCTCCAACGGCATGGCCGGAAAAGTCGTCCCCGCCGTCTTCGGAGAAGTGGATAACCTCGAACTGATCGGCCTCAATCTCAAGCACGACGGAACCTTCGTACACGATCCCAACCCCCTTGTCGAGGCCAATCTCGAACAGCTTCGCAAGACCGTCCGCGACAAAAACGCCGATGTCGGCGTCTGCTTCGACGGCGATGCCGACCGGCTCATGATGATCGACGAGCAGGGCCGAACCATTGGCTGCGACCTCATGACCGCTCTGATGGTCCCGTACTTCCTGGCCAAAAACCCCGGCTCGGCGATTGTCTATGACCTGCGAAGCAGCCACGTCGTGCCCGAAGAGATTATCAAGCACGGCGGCACGCCCCGCCGCGAACGCGTCGGACACGCCTACATGAAAAAAACCCTCCGCGACAGCCACGCCTGCTTCGGCGGAGAACTCAGCGGACACTTCTACTACCGCGATAACTTTTATGCCGATTCCGGAATGATTACGCTGGTCCATGTGCTCAATCTTCTCGGCGCCGCCGAACAGCCCGTCAGCGAGCTGATCGCCCCGCTGCGAAGGTATGCACCCAGCGGCGAGATGAATTTCGAGGTCGAAGACAAAGACGCGACCATGAAAGAGCTGGCCCGAAAGTACAGCCAGGGGCAGGTCGACGACCTCGACGGCATCACCGTCCAGTTCAAGGACTGGTGGTTCAACGTCCGACCCAGCAATACCGAGCCGCTCCTGCGGCTGAATGTCGAGGCCAAAACCGAAGAAATGCTCCAGGAAAAACTGGCTGAATTAAAGGATTTCCTCGGCCAACCCGTTGACCATTAAACCTTGCGACATAAAAGGTAATAAATCTATTTTATTGGGATGGAGGATGACAGGGCTTTAGGCCCCCCAAAAAGGCCGTTCTCAGGCGAAAGGATTCAATTGGGGCATTCAAATGTCCTGAATAAACCGTACAATCAAGAGGGGTTTATCTTAGAATTGATTTTTTAGAAAAAAATTAAAGAAAATCCTTGCACCCAACCGAAATCTGTGATATTATTATGTATGGATTTATTGCTCTTTTTCTTCTTATACCCTGTGCGGGCGAAGACGGATGTAGTTAAATTCAATGTGATCTATTTTTACAAAGCGACGTCTAGCCCAGAAAGGCGGATATTTCTCGATATCCGCCTTTCTTCTTGCGCGAATATCCCCCTGCCCGGGCCGCTCAGGCCGGCTGCTTTTTCGTTTCGGTGAGGAATGCGGCCATCAAAATATGCCGCAACTGGTCATCGCTGAGCTCCGCAAGATACGCCTCGGTAAAGTCCAGCTTGATCCGTCCTTCGTAATGCAGAATCCCCTCCAGCAACTGGTCACGGCTCAGGCACGCAATCTGCCCGCAGATATTCTCAAAGACGGAATCAAAATCCATCGTGGTTTTCCTCTTGAAGGTCTGTCTTTCACGTACACCTGACTGTTCTTTGTATCGATTTTTTTCGGAACCCGGTTAACCGGCGGCATCCGGTTTTTGCAAATATTTTTCAGCCCCCGCACCATTGGCCGCTACGGACGGCATAAACGGCGCCTCCGCCCCCCGAAAAAATCCGTTGCCGCCCCGGCCGGGTGTGTGCTATGGTTTGCCCCATGCGAACGGACATGCTCGATTATGATCTGCCGGCCGACCTCATCGCCCAGGACCCGGCCGACCGACGCGGCCGCTCCCGGCTGCTGGTGCTCGACCGCTCCGTCGAACGCCTCGAAGACCGCGTTTTTATCGATCTGCCCGCCTTTCTGCGGCAGGGCGACTGCCTGGTCCTTAACGACACAAAGGTGCTGCCGGCACGGTTTTTCTGCGCCAAAGAGACCGGGGCGGCAATCGAGGGCCTTTTTATCGAGGAATCCGAACAGGGAACCTGGAAGGCGCTGCTGAAAAACGCCCGAAAGATCAAACCGGGCGACCGGCTGATTCTGCTGGACCGCCCCGGCCGGCCGTGGGGACACATCGTGGCCGCCGAAAAACTCCCCCAGGGCCAGTGGCGCCTGCGCGCCGAATCCGACCAGTCAGCCGAGGCGATTTTACGGCAGATCGGAACGGCCCCGCTGCCTCCCTACATCAAGCGGCAGCGAACCGACCGCCGGGCCCCCGACGACCTGCATCGGTATCAGACGGTCTATGCCCGAAACGACGGGGCCGTCGCTGCGCCGACCGCCGGCCTTCACTTTGACTCCGACCTGCTCAGCCAAATCGAGAACAGCGGCGTGCGGATTGCCTGCCTGACGCTGCACGTGGGCATCGGCACGTTTCGCCCCGTCCAGACCGAGACCCTCGAACAGCACGAAATGCACAGTGAACGCTACGAAATCAGCCCTCAGGCCGCCGAGACGATCAACCAGGCCGCGCAGAAAGGCGGACGGATCATCGCCGTCGGCACAACCTCCGTCCGCACCCTCGAAACCGTCGCCCAGGGCCGAACAGTCAACCCGGCAAGCGGCAAAACGGCCCTCTTTATTCAGCCGGGATACCCCTTCCAAATCGTCGATGCCATGATCACCAATTTTCACCTGCCCCGATCCACCCTCCTGGCCCTCGTCGCCGCCTTCGCCGGACTCGACCCCATCAAGGCCGCCTATCGCCACGCCATCGAAAAAAAATACCGCTTCTACTCCTATGGCGACGCCATGCTCATCCTGTAAAAAAAACTCCGCGATTCCACGCAAAGAAACAATTCCTGCCGCTTTCTTAAAAGAGGAAACGGCGCCCGCCGCGGCCCATTACTGCCGGTCCGCCAGCTTTTGTGCGGCCGTGGTCGTATAATACTTGGCAATCATATTGGGCACTTCCCAGTCCGGCAATGTGCCGGCCCGAAGATACTGAAGATATTTTTCCATCACCTGCCCGAAATGCGCCTCATGCCCGACATGGTAACGGGCCGGTATGACCACAATCCATCTGCCGGGTTCCGTCTGCTGCAGGTGGATTCCGGGATACGTCTCCTGCAGGCGTCCGGTCACCACCTGTTCCAGGGCAGGCCCGATCTCCCGGCCGGGCAGGGCCTCGACATACAGCACCGGCTTGTAGTCCTCCTCGGCCCCCTGGCGAATAATCAGGTTGCACCGGCTGCCCCGCATGATGGAATAGTGCGTATCCCCCGCCCCCTGCGGCGCCTCATAATTCCAGATCACCGAGACCTTCGCGTGAACATCCCGGATCTTGTAAATCATTTCCCCGTTGCAATACACATCCAGCACACCGTCCCGAACCGCCCCCGAAAGAGACTCCGGAAACGCCGGCCTCTGCGTGACCCGTTCAAACTCCTCGGCCGTCATCTGCGTCGGCCAGCGCCGGGCATCAAGCATCTCGATCTCTCTGGGATAATCGATCACCTGTTCCGGAAAACATTCCCACTGGATCAGATCGACCAGGTGCGTGGAAACATCCACAAGCCCCTCTCCCTGCCGGCCGGCATCAAAAAACCACCCCGGCCGCTTCAGCGGCTTGCCCGCCACCTCCTTAAAGAAATGGTGAACGCTCTCCTTGGTAATGGCCGGCTGATCGGGCGTGCCCTGTTGCAGCGTGCCGAAAACCGACGGCGTATGAGCCAGTTCCTTTTGAAGAATCGTCGTAATTTCATAACGCTCCGTCATAATATCATACAGCA
>JAHDQI010000326.1 GCA_018433925.1 Phycisphaerae bacterium
CCGAGTGTGAATCTTCCTCAAATCTCCTCCGGAAGCCCCCGGCGCATCTGGCTGCTCGATCAGCCCGGCAGCAGCCAGGCCCAGATTCGGGCAGGACAGATCGGGATCACACGGCACGAACAGCCGGAGTATTTTATCAGCCGCATTGTCGGCAGTTACTTCGGCGGCTCCTTCAACAGTCGGCTCAATCAAACCATACGTGTCGAGAAGGGGTTGACTTATGGCGCCTGGGGAAGCTATATTGCGCAGAATCAAGCCGGTTATTTTGTTGTTAATACCTTTACCAAAACCGAATCCGCTGTCGAGACAATCCAAACCATCTTCGACCTGCTGGATGACCTGAAAACCAACCCGCCTACGGAAACGGAACTCAACGACAGCAAGACTTACATTGCCGGCAGTTTTCTGCTCTATCGTGAAACTCCCCAGCAGATTGCCGAGGATCTTTGGCTTATCGAATCCCAGAATTTAGGAAAGGATTATTTGGACAGACTATTTGAAACCGTCCGGCAAACCGGGCCGCAGGATTGTGTGAACCTGGTCCGGCAAACGCTCCGTCCAGAAGAAATGGTAATCGTTGTCGTTGGAGACGCCGAAGCGCTGGCTGGCCCGCTCGAAGCGATTGGACCGGTCACGCGAATCCCGGCAGAGCAGCCCTGACCGATTTTCAGTCCAGTTCGTCTTCGTCCGGATCGATCGAATCTGCCGTATCGTCCTCGATATCCTCGATTTCAACTTCGTCATCCAAATCAAGGGATGCCGTGTCCATCGATGCATCTTCTTCGAGATCCTCTTGGTCAGACTCATCGTCCCGCTCAATATCAATCGGGCGGCGGCGAAAGGAACCCACTCCGGTGATCCCCTTCTCCCGCATCCTCGCATACTCCAGACTGTACCGCGTCCAGGGAATGGCCTCCAGACGTTCTTTTTCAATGGGAATACCCAAACCCTCGCAAATCCCAAACGTACCCTGATCGATCCGAAGAAGCGCCTGCTGAATCTCGACAAGATTTCTCTTTTCTTCCTCCATTAGGCCCAGACTGAATTCCTGCTCATAGCTATCGGTTCCGATATCGGCCATGTGAACAGGCATACTCGATAGCTCTCCGCCTCCCTGAAAAACATTTTCCTCCATCGCCAGAACATCCGAGAGGATTTCCCGGCGCTTTTCGAGCAATAACTCTTTGTAGTTCTCCAGTTCACACGGAGTCAGTTTTTTTGTCTTTTTTTTCCCCATCTATTCCTTCCCGCTGTTTGTACGCGTTCTTTCTCAGGCCTGTCTAAAATCCAAATTCCTTCATATTGGGCAAAACCGGTCCCCAAAATGAATGGCGGGAATTATAGACCTTTCCAGGCAAATGGCAACAGGATTTCTGAAGAAAAAAGAAAACTCGGCAAAAGACCCTTTCCGTCCGATTTTCCGGCCCTGCCGGCAGCAAGATTTTTGTTGTCATCATGCAGCCGATCTTCTACGATACGCAAAAGTTTTTGCGTCCCGGACAGGAACGTCGACATGGCCCAAGCTCAGGAAAACCTGCTCTCCGAAATGCTCTCCTCAAAGGGCATCCGCCTGGCCGCGCAGAAACGGCTGGGCAAATACCGCCTTCAGAAACGGCTGGGCAAAGGCGGCTATTGCGAGGTCTGGAAGGCCCGTGACACCGTCGAGGGCATTTGGGTCGCCCTGAAAATCCCCAACGCCGATAAACTCGGCCAGCGAGATAACGAAACCATCCTCCGGGAGGTCCGGCTGATCGCCCAGCTTCGCCATCCTCATATCATGCCCCTCAAAAATGCAGATATTATTGACGGCCATGCCGTCCTGGCAACGGAACTTTCTGTAGGAACACTGGAGGAATGCTCCCGCCCGATGGGGGTACGCCGGCTCGTTTCGATTCTCCGGCAAATCCTTAACGGCCTGGCCTATGCTCACGAAAAACGCATGGTCCACTGTGACGTCTCCCCGGCCAACATTTTCCTGTTTCCCAACGGCCATGCCTCCCTCGGTGACTTTGGCATCGGACTGCAGGTCCAGGGACGGGCCAAAACCATTGATGAGTTCGGAACACCCGGCTATGTCGCCCCGGAACAGGCCTACGGAAAACCCACGTACCGGAGCGACTGTTTCTCCGTCGGCCTGATCCTGTACGAATTTTTGACCGGCTGCCTGCCCCGCTGGCCTTTTCACTGGCCGCCAAAGGGATACCACAAACTCGTTGAACGGACGAGTCCGGCATTTGTTAGATTCCTGAAAAAAACTCTTTCGGTAGATCCCGAAAAACGTTTTCCCAATGCTCGAAAAATGCTCCAGGCACTGGATGAAGCCCTGCCGCCTTCCCTGAAATCGGCCTTTGAATCCAAAGGGCAAAAAACCGTCCCTGACTGGCAGCAGCTCCGGCGGAGCAGTTTTATTAAACGCTACAAGAGAGTGTTTGTCCACTTTTATTCCTGTATGGACTGTGGCCGGCCCATAGCAGAATCCATGCAATGCTGTCCCTGGTGCGGCAGCCGGCGAAACCGCTATGAAGAATGCACTGCCTTCTCGCATTATTGTCACCGCTGCCGCCGAGGGATGCAGCC
>JAHDQI010000085.1 GCA_018433925.1 Phycisphaerae bacterium
ATGAGGATCTCAAGCTGGCTCGGGAAGAACAGTACAATCTGAAACTGCGGAGGGTCCGCGGGCTGGCCGATAAAGTCATACTGGAATACCTCGAACGGATGGATGAGAAGATCCACAGCAAGGAAACAACGGAAGAGCAAAAAGAAAAACTCTATGCTCAGATGGATCATGTTCAGAAGATTGCAAAGCAATACTCGGATCGTGTCCTGCTGGCCGAGGGGAAAAATACGCAGAATGTCGGCGTGAGCAGCAATGAGATACCTATCGAGGTAGTCATCCATCAGACTTTAGAAGATCCGGAAGATGAATCCCAGCAACAAGCAGATCAAAATCCGGTTTGAACCGCGCCTGACGCCACGGCAATCGACGGCATGGCGGACGCTGAACCGCCCCGGTGTCAAGGAAGTGCTCTACGGCGGAGCCAAGGGCGGCGGGAAAAGTGTGTTCGGATGCTACTGGTGCTATAACCGGTGCATGGAAATCATCAATGAATGTGATATCAGCCCGAGGGAATACCCGATCCCGGTGGGCTTCATGGGAAGGAAACGCGGGATCGACTTTACCAATACGACGCTGGAAACATGGAAGCGGTTTATTCCTCCGGGCGGGTATGAAATCAAGGGCAAGCCCGCAGAGATTATTGTACAGGGCCGGGTGAAGATCATAACCGGCGGGCTGGATAATACGGAGATTGTCAATAAGTTCAATTCGGCGGAATATGCCTTTTACTTCATTGACCAGGCCGAAGAGGTGGATCGGGAGCAGATCGGGGAACTGCGGGCTACGACCCGGCTGATCATCAACGGCAGAAAGCTGCCCGGCAAAGGGCTCTTTACGGCAAATCCCGCTCCTTCGTTCCTGAAAGATGAGTTTATCCTGAATCCTTCTCCGGGGCGGGTGTATATCAGGGCGCTACCGTCACATAATCCATACCTGGGGCCGGAATATATTGAAACGCTTCGGGATTCATTCAAACACCGGCCGGAACTGCTGAAGGCATATCTGGAGGGATGCTGGGACCAGTTAGGCGGTTTTAACCAGGTGATCAAGGATACCTGGGTAGAAAATGCCGCAAGAATCAGGTTGTATCCGCCGACACTGAAGAAAATCATCACCTGCGACCCAGCGCGATACGGGGATGATGAGACGGTTATCTACACCATGGAAAATACAGAGATTAAGGAGAGTGAAATCTATGGACAGAAAAACCTTATGCACACTGCTAATGTATTACACGTTCTTTCGCATCGCAACGGCGATTGCCTTATCGTGGTCGATGTTTGCGGGCTGGGGGCGGGGATTGTAGACCGGCTGATCGAGATGGGGGATAAT
>JAHDQI010000431.1 GCA_018433925.1 Phycisphaerae bacterium
CGATATATCCTTTTTTTTTTTTTTTTTTGATATCGACGGCCTTTTCTGACATGTGTTTTCGAAGCGTTTCTTTGGGCCACAGGCGGGACATGACTGCGGCGGAGTCCGGACACAGTATTACCTCCGGCTGATTGGCGACCGCTTTCAGCCGGGTATAGAGTATTGGATTTCGAACGGACAGGTAATCGGCTTGTTTGGTATATTTAAGAAGTGCCGGAACATTTCGGGGATTGCCTCCCACGGCGTTATAGATCAGCAGGGTATGGCGGTTCGGCTTTTCAGGACAGAAAGGAGAGGCGCCCCAAGTGATATTGAGTTTGCTCCGGGCGATGCGATCAGCCGGGTCGGGCAGATGAAGACGACGGCATATACTGCTGACCGAGTTCAGAAGCGAATCGCGATTTAAGAAGCTGTACAGCAGGGCGGCATTGGGGCCCATGACGCGGCCTCCGGCAATAACGATGACGTTTTTGCTGTCGGTATTTTTACAGGCGTTGAAAAACAGCCCGAACGGTCGGGCCTGAACCGATCCAAAGTCCCGGTGGTCGGCTTCGATCAGACCGTAATATGCAATGTTTGCCTGCGTTTGTGCGGCGGGCAGATACGCCTGAAGAATCAGCGGAAACAGCAGGTCGCCGTAATTGTATCTGTCAAAGGCGCCGAAGACCGCAATTTCCATCAGTTCAATCCTCCTGTGTCATGATTGTTCGAGAACGAATTGTTATCGCTGGCGCGGGCGAGATATTTTTTTCTTTGTCGAATCAGGTCTGCGCCGCCGAGGGCCAGGCCCAGTACAATCAGTACGAGGGAACTGACCACTCTTACGAATCCGGACATCAGGATTCCCTGGCCCATGCCGATGTTCATCTGCTCGCTTAAATAGCCCCATGCGATTTCCTGGATTCCGAGGTTTCCCGGAGTCAGCACAACAAAGAAGCTGAATTTAAATAATGTGTAAAAGATGGCCAGTGCGGCCGGGGATACGGAGATGCCGAGGATGCTCCAGTACAAATGAAACACAAGAATGGTTCGCAGAAACAGCAGGATTACCAGTCCGAAGATTTTGGCCAGGAACCGCAGGTCACGAAGATTATTCAGGGTGACCGAGAGCACTTCGGACAGTTTTCCGTGGAGCCATTGCAGTGACGGTCGGCTGAGGGTTATTCGCTGAAAGATCGCGTTGAGGATTACGGGGACCAGAAGGATGAGCAGAAAGAGGGCCAGCAGCAGTTTCCATGCGGCCCGGGGTCCGATCTGCAGTCCGGGTTCAAGGAGGCCGACTGCCAGCAGGGCGATCAGCAGGTTCATCAGGGTATCCATCCAGGTCATCGAGGCGAAACTGCTGATGTACCGGGTGTAGGAAATGCCGTAGTCCTGTTTGACCCGCATGCCGCGGTAGATATTGCCCAGTTGAGAGAAGATCATGTTGAGAAAACGGCCGAGGATAAAGATTTTCATCCATTGGAGGAAAGGCAGGCGGATGCCGGCGCATTTTTCAAGGATGATTTGAAATCGCCAGCTTTGCAGCACGAGGAAGACCCCCTGCAGGACAAGGATTGCCGACAGGGTTTTTGCGTCCATCGAGAAGGTGATCTGCAGGGTATTCTTATTGCGTATAAAAAAGAAGAGGATATACGCGAGGGAAGCGACCAGGATCAGCAGACGGATTCCTTTTTTCCAGCAGGTTATTTTGGTGTTTTTCATGGGGTCCGTTTCCCGGTCGGCCGGTTTTTGTCGGTTTGTTCAGCTTGTTGGATACAGTCAAACCAGAAGCGGCTGTCCGCTCCGCGGGGTGTTTTCCAGAGGCGTACGCCCGTTCCGTATTTGTGTGTGAGGATCGGCTCTCCTTCAAAACAATACAACTCGTATTCGGAGGCCATGTTTTTGAAGTCTGTGGTTACGGCTGTGTCCGTGCCGGCGGCAGAAAAGACCACGGCCCGGCGGTTTGTTTGCCGCACGGCTTCGGCGATTTGCCAGCCGGTATCCTGGCTGAAGGTTCCAAAAAGCCGTTCCATTTTCCGGGCATAGTTTCGAAAAAGCGGATCCCGTTCATACCGTCTGCGGGTGATCAGCCCGCCGAGCCGGGCGAACTGACGAATCAGAAAAATGCGGAAATTGTACAGCCGGGTTTTGCCGAAGGGTGTCCAGGGGGCCTTCAGGTCCAGCAGTTTTCCGGTCTCAAAAAAACAGAAAACCGGGCTTGGGAAATCATGGTATTTTCCGATTTTCCAGTCCGGGTAGGGCGCCCCGATCGCCACCGCTCCGGCGGACTTCATCACAGCAATACAAAACTGGTCCCAGTGTTTTTTGAATACATGCACATCCGGATCGACCGTCAGGCAATAGGGGGTTTGAACGCGGGGCATGGCGGCATCGAGTGCGGCGGCATGGGCCCGCGAACTTTTCATGGCTCGGCTGTCGCAGGACAGGATTGTGCAGGGGACGGGGCACTCCCTTAGTTTTGAAACGGCCGTGTCTTTGCCGTTGGTATTGTCAACGATCAGGGCGGTTAGCTGTTTTGGCGCGGCGGCTTTCTCGGCCAGGTGATTCAGCAGCGGAATCAGGAAATCCGTACTAAACCAGTTTACGGAAACAATGGTGATTGCCGGGGTATCCATCTTATTGTTATTTCCGCTTCCCGCCGGTGATGCGCAGATACTCGCTGATCGCATAACACATCCATCCCTGGCACCATCGCATCAGGGTAAATCGTTTGGTCCATCGTTTGGTTTTCTGGTAATAAAACCGTGACGGCCGGGGATCATAAAGGTTTTCGAGTGTCCAGTCCAGGATTTTCCCGGCCTGGTCGGCCAAGGCCGGGTCTTTGGCGGAGGCCCTGGAAAACGTGATGATGCCCTGGGCGGCGCCGTGGATGTCATGGGGAGTGGGTCTGCCGACCATCCAGCAGGGCGCCCCCTCGGCTGTAAAAAGGTTTTTCCGATAGAACGCCAGCCCCTGCCGCCATGCCTGTTCGTACTCGGCGTTTTCAAATACCTCCAGATACTCCTGAATTGAATCCAGTACAAAGCCGGTATGATAATTATCTATCGTAATTCGCGAGGCCTCCGGCGGGTCGGTATAATACCAGGCGCAGTCCGGCGTTCGGCAGTCCATCACCCATCGCATGGTTTTTTCGGCGGTTTCTTTATAAGTTTCGTTTTTTGTATGGACATACAGTTTGGCCAGATAGGCCGCGATAAAGGCATTGACATTGATCACCTTCCAGTCGCTGCGGAGATCATAACTGCGGCACATTCGTCCGGGGCCGACATCGATCCGCCGCAGATCGTGCAGCAGAAAATCGGCCGCCGATGTGCAGACGGCCAGGTCCTCCGAACGGCCGAAGTGCCGCCAGGCGTCCAGAAACGCCTCGGCCGCCGCAGAGGTGACCACGCTGTTGGGTTCATACGGCGGGATAAAAAACGCGATGTTCTGCCAGGGGTGTTCGTATCCCCAGCCGTGTCCTGAAAAGCGGTCTTTTTGGGAAACCGAAAGAAGCCGCGAGAGCAGGGCCTCGGCCTGCTGTTTGTAGGTGTCATACCCGGTTTGCTTATGCAGATTCAGAGCGCATCGGGCAAACAGGGCCAATCCTTTGGGATTCTGTTTTTTTTGTACGCCCAGCAGTAGCCGCAGGTTAATCGGGGCGCGGCTGAGGGCGAAGACAAAGGCCTTGCGCAGGAACGTACTGCGGGAGGACAGGATCCGGAGAAACGGACTGTTCAGGGCATCAAATTTGCTGTAGCCCCGGAACTGCCGCCGGCGAGCCCAGTCGAAGGACGCTTCACAAATTTTTAAATACTCGGTTTCCATGGAGCCATCCGGGTCTTTTTGATCTCCTGATCGCATCATCCTAATAAATCAATGTTTTTTGTCAAGTTTTACCGGAAAAGGGAAAAATCGAATCCTTGACAGCGGGCCTTGTTTGGCTACAATCGCCGGGGATTCGGAAACGAGAAACCTGTGTGTATTGAAGAGCTGTCCGGATGAAACTGATTATCCAGATTCCGTGTTATAATGAGGAAAAGACGCTGCCGGAGGTCGTTGCGGACCTGCCGCGGGAGATCGAGGGTATCGACACGATCGAATTGCTGGTTATCGATGACGGCAGCGGTGACCGAACCATCGAGGTGGCCCGAAATCTCGGCGTCCATCACATCCTCCCAATGGGCTCCAACCGGGGTCTGGCCGTGGCGTTTCTTCGCGGCATTCAGCGGTGTGTGGAACTGGGGGCCGATCTTATCGTCAATACCGACGGCGACAACCAGTACGACGGGACCTGTATTCCGGCCCTGATCCGGCCCGTGGTCGAGGGCCGGCTGGATATCGTTGTGGGCGCCCGGCCGATCGAGGGGATTGAACATTTTTCCTGGTGCAAAAAGAAGCTTCAACAGATCGGCAGCCGGGTGGTGCGCCAGTTTTCCGGGACAGATATTCCGGATACAACCAGCGGGTTTCGGGCGTACTCGGC
>JAHDQI010000139.1 GCA_018433925.1 Phycisphaerae bacterium
ATACCAGCGGGTCGAAACTGCCTCTTCTGTACTTTTCAAAGGGCTTATTGCCTTGCCTGGGTATTATACCATAAAATTATTAAATAGCAAATATAAAATTAGAAATATTTGAAAAAAAGTGAAAAAGTATTATCTATTACGGATTGTTAAATACTAATTTGTACGGAGGAGGGCGAGCGGCAATGGACCCAATGGACCTAATGGACCTTGTGGACAGAGTGGACGGGATGGAGAAAAACCTTGCGGATTGGAGGGGGTTGGGTAGCTTGTAAGAAAAAGCGGTGGGCTAAGAGCCCACCCTACAGGAAATGGACCCCGGCTCGGGGGCCGGGGTGACAAGGGACTGCTGAATGGGAAAGAAAAAGGTCGCAAAGAAGAAAACGAAAAAGAAGGAAACACAGGGGGCGCGGAGGTTGGCGAAACTTACGGCGGGGCGGCCTTCGCCTGTTGTCGATACGCGGGTTATCTACTGCGGGGATAAATTGGAGCAACTCAAGCGGCTGCCGGAGATGGAACGCCTTCGGCAGGCTGAAAGATACCCCCTCGTCGCTGCGCGACACTCCCCCTTGAAAAAAAGGGGGAGAGCTTTATGCGGAACGCCTTCGGCGGGGTGAAAGATACCCCCTCGTCGCTGCGCGACACTCCCCCTTGAAAAAAGGGGGAGAGCTTTATGCGGAACGCCTTCGGCGGGGCGCAGGGGGATGAAGGGGGATTTCAGTTATTCGATCCCGTTACTTACGTTCCGGGTTTTTGCCCTGGATTTTGGCCCAGGTGTCTTTGAGGGTGGCGGTTCGGTTGAAGACGAGTTTCTCGTCATTTGTGTCGGGGTCGGTGCAGAAGTAGCCGATGCGTTCGAACTGCCAGCGGTCGAGCGGGCGGGTGTCTTTCAGTGAGGGTTCGACTTTGCAGGCGGTCAGGATTTTCAGGGAATCGGGGCTCAGATTGTCGGTAAAGTCTTTTTCCGGCTCGATTTCTTCGGGGTTTTCCCGGGTAAACAGGTGGTCGTACAGGCGGACCTCGGCATCGAGGGCGTGGTCGGCGCTGACCCAGTGGAGGGTGGCCTTGACCTTTCGCCCATCCGGGGTATCTCCGCCGCGGGTGGACGGGTCGTAGGTGCAGCGGAGCTCGGTGATACGGCCGTCTGCATCCTTGATGACCTCGTTGCAGGTGATGAAATAGGCGTATCGGAGGCGGACCTCGCGGCCGGGGGCCAGGCGGAAGAATTTCTTCGGCGGGGTCTCCATGAAGTCCTCCTGCTCGATGTATAAGACCCTGGAGAAGGGGACTTTACGGGTGCCGGCGGCGGGGTTTTCCGGGTTGTTGACAGCGTCCAGCTCTTCGGTTTGGCCGTCGGGGTAGTTGGTGATGACGACCTTGAGGGGATTGAGTACGGCCATGACGCGGGGGGCGGTTTTGTTCAGGTGGTTGCGGGCACAATGCTCGAGCAGGGCGTATTCGCTGGTGCCGACGAACTTTGCCACGCCAACGCGGTCGAGAAAATCCCGGATGGCCTCGGGCGTAAAACCCTTTCGCCTCATGCCGCATAGGGTGGGCATTCGCGGATCGTCCCAGCCGCTGACGTGTCTGTCCTCGACGAGGATGCGAAGTTTGCGCTTGCTCATGACGGTATAGGTCAGGTTGAAGCGGGCAAATTCGATTTGCCGTGGATGGTGGATCGGCTGCGGGCGGCCTTCGTTAATGGCATCAATAAACCAGTCATAGAGCGGCCGATGGTTTTCGAATTCCAGCGAACAGAGGGAATGGGTGATGCCTTCGATGGAGTCTTCGAGGCCGTGGGCCCAGTCGTACATGGGATAGATGCACCAGGTATCGCCGGTTCGGTGGTGGGAGGCGTGGAGGATGCGGTACATGACCGGGTCGCGCATGTTCAGGTTGGGGTGGGCCATGTCGATTTTGGCCCGCAAGACCCGGTCGCCGTTGGGAAACTGGCCGTTTTTCATGCGGGTGAAGAGGTCGAGGTTTTCCGCTATCGGCCGGTCACGCCAGGGGCTGGGAATGCCGGGCGAGGTGAGTGTGCCGCGGGTCCGGCTGATTTCTTCGGCGGGCAGATCGTCCACGTAGGCCTTGCCCTTTTGGATGAGTTCGACGGCATAGTCGTACATCTGCTGGAAATAGTCACTGGCGAAGCAGAGGTTTTTCCACTGCCAGCCCATCCAGGCGACATCTTCCTTGATGGCCTCGACAAATTCTTCTTCCTCCTTGACGGGATTGGTGTCGTCAAAGCGCAGGTTGCACCAGCCGCCGAACTCGGCGGCGATGCCGAAGTCGATGCAGAAGGCCTTGGCGTGGCCGATGTGGAGGTAGCCGTTGGGCTCGGGGGGGAAGCGGGTGTGGACGCGTCCGTCCCAGGTTCCTTTTTGGCAGTCGTCGGCGACGATCTGCCGGATGAAATCCAGCCGCCGGGGCTCCTGATTCTCGGTATTCATATTCTCTGTCATTTTATATCCGCTTTTATTGAGGGTTTTTGGGCATTATTCTGTTGGCAAGCATAATCCGTTTTTGGCCGGATTGAATAAAAAAAGATTCCGTTTGCCTGTTTTTTTGGAGGCGGATGGTTTTGGAATTTTAATGCCGGGGTGCGGAACCGATGATTCTCAGTATTGGAAACGGCGTTTTTTTGGGGCGAATGATTTTTCGGAAACGCGGTCTTGGCGGTTGTGATTTTCCGCGATTGGATTTTGGGGTTACTTTTTTTAAAAAACCCAACCGACCGGGCGGAGCGGAATCGTATTTTTCAAGATAAAATTTAAACACTATCCGCTTTTTGTACGATTATTAAATCAGTCGTGATTTCTTCGTACCCGAATATTATTTTAGGTAAAGGAATGAGTTTATGAAACGAATGAGGATTTTCAGGGATTTGTTTTTGGGTTGTCTGTTTTTGGGTATGACTTTCGCTCCGGCCGAGCCGTTTGAGGCGTGGACGGATCCGGAGCCGGCCGGTCTTTCGGCGTGGGTGAAGCTGGGTACGATGGCGAACGGCTGGTGTGACTATGACGGGAAGGTAACCGCGGAGGATACCTTTATCGATAACGGGAGGACGGTTTTTTACGGCTGGACGGACGCGGATGTGGCTCGTCCGGGAGGCGGGTCGGTTCGGGCGATTGCGGCGAAATATTTTCACGATTTTGTCCCGCCTTTTGAAGATATGCAGTTGGAAGACCAGGGCGGTTCTCTGGGTATGGCCAGCAATGCGGTCAAGCCCTTTACGATTACCTCGGGTGCGCTGGCGGCCGGGACGGTGACGGAATGTACCCTGACGGTCAGCTACGACGGCCTGATTCTTTTGCGTGAACAGCAGGCGGGGGAGTATTCTTCGGGTCAGATTGACTTCTCGGTGGATCTGCTGGATGCGATTGGCGAGGATGAGGAAAGCGTGGTTGTGACGAAGGACGGGGAGGAGTTTCTGTTTTCCGGTCAGCTTCGGATTGAGGATGCGCTGGGGCCGGACGGGGTGACGCATACCTATACGAATGTGGCCGATATGGCTCCGGAAATCTGTGTGAACCTGGACGCTGAAGAACTGGGGGAGGATCCGGATATGAATTACTGGTACGGGGACGGCGGCGAGCATGTGACGGTTGCGTTGATTGATCCGTCGGATCCCACTCAATTTGAGGTATTGCAGGGGAGTCTGGATGAAGTGCCGGAAGGCATTCGCACTGCGATTACGAGCAATGCGGATTATCAGCACACGGAGAACCGGATTTATTACGTTGTGTTCAGTAAGACGACAACGTTTGACGCGGAGGTCGGCAAGACCTACTGGTTTTCGCTGGATATGCACGCGGCGGCTCAAACCTCGCTGGGGGAGGAGGGGACTGAAAATCCGTGGGACGGAAATGAAACGTTTGTGGTCTGCGACTTTTCGAATACGGCGATGTATTCGATGTCGCTTACCGGGGCGGAGGTGCGAACGCTGATCCAAATAGCGGATGACGAAGTGTTCGGCAGCGGCACGGCGCAACTGGACGGAGCGGTAATGCAGTGGTCGGATGATGTGGATCTGGCCAATGATTTGCTTCTGCTGAATGGGAATACAACGCTGCTGGATACGCAGACCCATGACGGCAGCGTGGGAGCGATTGGGGGCGAAGGGAACCTGGTGAAGCTTGGTTCGGGGACGTTGACGCTTGATGAGGACTGCGATTTTACGGGGGATACGGCCGTGGAGGAAGGGGGGCTGGTGGTCAACGGCAGTTATGCCGGCGATGTGCTGGTCAGCGGCGGCTGGCTTGGGGGCGGCGGCGTGCTGGGCGGAAGTTTGTCGCTGACGGGCGGTTCGGTGCAGCCGGGCAATTCGATTGGGACCCTGTCGGTGGATACCTTTACGCTGAACGGCGGGACGCTGGAAGTGGAACTGGATGACGCCGGGAATGCGGATTTGATTGAGGCGACGACGGCGGACCTGATCCGCGGGACGATTGAGGCGGTTCCGCTGGAGCCGATTACGGATACGCATGCATACACGATCCTCCAAACGACGGGCGGGATTACGGGGGAGGTTTCCGATCTGCAGAAAACGGTTTCGAACCGCGCGTACCTGGTGGATTTTGATCTGGCCCTGTCGGGGGATGAAAATGACCTGATTTTGACGGCGCGGCAGACGCGGAGCTTTACGGATGCGGGGGGCGCCTCGGGGAGCTACGGCGGGGCGGTTGCCCAGGCGCTGCAAAACACTGTGGATGAGGGGCTTGGAGGCAGCCAGATGGCTTCGATGCAGATGCTGGGGGAGAGTGATCTGAATGCGGCTATCCATCAAATGCAGCCGCAGGCCTACCAGAGCGCTTCGCAGGTGGTGGGCCGCCAGGCGGGGGCGGTGCATGCCTCGACGCTGGGACGGATCGGGGCGGTTCAGTTTGCCTGCCGATATGGGCAGAAGGGTCTGTGGGATTATGCTTTGGCCGATGCGGGCAAGGGGCCGATGGGTGAGGCGATGCGTGCGGCCGCGGCTCTTGGGCAAATGACGAAAGGGCAGTGGATTGGTTATGCCCGTTCGCTGAATGACTGGGGCGAGGCCGACGGGGACCGGAACGCCTCCGGGTATCGCTGGCAGACCCACGGAGTGGATGCGGGAGTGGAGACGTTTGCGGATGACCATGTGCTGATCGGCGGATCCGTGACGGCCCTGTGGAGCGGCGTGCACGGTTTTGACAGCAGCGGCACATCGGATATCACTTCGGTGTACGGCAGTCTGTATGGGAGCTGGTTTACGGATCGCGGGCATGTGGACGCGGGATTGTCTTACGGACATGCCTGGACGGAAACGAAACGACCGATTGTGCCGCTGGGTCTGCGTGCCGAAGGGGACTTTGAGTCGGATATTTACAGCGCGTTTATCGGCGGGGGGCTGTTTTATGATCTGGCCGGTTATGAAGTGGAGCCGTTTGTGATTTACCAGTATACGCTTCGTGCGGACGGCGGTTATCACGAACGTGAGGCCGGCGGACTGAATCTGAATATTCACCGTAACGATACGGATAGTTTGCGCCAGACGCTGGGGCTTCGGGTCAGCCGGATGCTGAAGTTGGAGGACGGTTCGATGCTTCGGCCTTACGTTTCGGCGGCCTGGGATTATGAGTACCTGGATGATCAGGCGATCGGCAGCGCTGACCTGCTTGGTTCGGGTTTTCGGACGGGGGGCGTGACGATCCACCGCCACAGCGCGATCCTGTCGGGCGGGGTGGACTGGACGGTTCGTTCCGACCTGAGTTTGTTTGCCGATTATACGGGACTGGTCAATACGGATGTGACCGTTCATAGTCTCAGCGCGGGCATCCGGATCGCCTTCTGAGGCGGCCGGAAATCCAACGGCATTCTGTGATGAATAAAAAACAGCGGATTTTCTGATTCCGCTGTTTTTTTTATTGACACCGATTTTGGAATGCGTAAGATTTGTAACGTGTTCCGAGGGTGGAACCGACCTCTGCCGTGCATGTCCCTCCTAAGCCCTCCCCCTTGATAGAGAGTCTTGTGAGCCGTGAATTTGCAGGGTATTGTATGTTCAGGGTGATTTATATCGGCAATGCTGTATCTTTGCCTGTTCTTGACTTTATCGGGCGGACGGGTATGATAGCCCTTTTCCGAACTGAGCGTGAGGATGACTAAGCCATGATTGTGACACGATTTGCACCTTCACCGACGGGATATCTGCATGTGGGCGGGGCCCGGACGGCTCTGTTTAACTGGCTGCTGGCCCGCCAGAGCGGCGGTAAGTTCCTGCTGCGCATTGAGGATACGGACATCAAGCGGAACACGCCGACGGCGGCCCGCCAGGTGATGGATGATCTGCGGTGGCTTGGGATTGACTGGGATGAAGGGCCGGAGGCGGGGGGGGATCACGGGCCGTATTTTCAGTCGCAGCGGCGCGAGATTTATGACCGGTATATTGAAACCCTGATTGCTGAGCAGAAGGCCTATTATTGCTTTGACACGCCGGAGGAGATTGACCGGTATCGGAAAGAGGCGGAGGCGAGGAAGCAGACCTTTCTGTATCCGCGTCCGTCGCGTTTTCCGGATGCGGGGGAGGCGGCCCGGGCGCGTGCGGAGGGCCGGCCTGTGACGGTTCGTCTGGCGGTGACGGAGAGAGAGCCGATTGTGGTGCGGGACCTGCTGCGGGGCGAGGTGACGTTTAACCCGGCCGAGATGGGGGATTTTGTGATTCAGAAATCGGATGGATTTCCGACGTATCATATGGCGGTGGTGATCGATGATGAACTGATGGGGGTGACCCATGTGATTCGGGGTCAGGAGCACCTGATGAACACGCCCTGCCACCAGCTTCTTCAAAAGGCGCTGGGATTTCGGATTCCCGACTATGTGCATATGTCGGTGACGGTCAGCGACAGCGGGGGGAAACTGTCGAAACGGGAACGGCCGGAGCATCTGCGGGCGGAGATTGCCCGGAGGCAGGATGCGGACCGGGATGCCCTGGCCCTTGCGGGGGGGATCCGCCGGGATGACCTGGAGGCGTTTCTGGCGAAAAAGACGGTTCCGGATATGCCCGCCATTGACGCGATGGCGGCGCACCTGGGGGTGTCTCTGCCGGAGATTAACGTGGTGGATTTTTTCCGGAGCGGGTACCTGCCGGAGACGATGGTCAATTTTCTGGCCCTGCTGGGGTGGAATCCGGGCGACGGGCGGGAGGTAATGGGCCGGGCGGAACTGATCGAGGCGTTTGATCTGTCGCGGATGACCAAATCGAACAGTTTATTTGACCGCAAAAAACTGATGTCGTTCAATACGGAACATATTAAACGGACGGATCGGGCTGTGCTGACGGGTCATTTTCGGGCGTACCTGGAGGCGATTGGTTCTCCGGTGGCCGGGGCTGACGACGGGCTGCTGGCGCACCTGATTGCCGTCAATGACGGAGCCCGGACGCTTGCGCAGATTGAGCAGAAATGCCGCTTTGCGTTTGTGCCGGACGAGGGATTTGAATACGACCCGGACGCGGTGAAAAAGGTATTGCGGAAAGAGGGGGCGATGGCTATTCTGAGCCTCCTTGCCGAGCGGCTTGTTTCGCTGGCGGATTTTTCAGCGGAGGGGCTGGAGGGGATGCTTCGGTCGCTGGCGGAGGAAAAACAGGTCGGGCTGGGGAAAATCGCTCAGCCGCTGCGGGTTGCGATTACGGGCACGACGATCAGCCCGCCTATTTTTGACGCGATCGGTCTGCTGGGTCTGGAGCGCACGCTTGCTCGGATTCGGCGAACGATTGAGCTGTTTACGGACTTTTAAGCGAAAGGATTGGTATGACCTTACTGGTGACCGGTTCAGTAGGAATTGATACGGTTCGGACTCCGTATGGATACAACGCGGACTGTATCGGGGGATCGGCGGTGCATTTTTCGATGTCGGCGGGTTTTTTTACGGATGTCAAGTTTCTGGGGGTTGTGGGAGAGGATTTTCCGTTTGACCTGCGGGAGCTTTTTACCGGCCGTCAGGTGGATTTGACGGGTCTGGAAGTCCGTAAGGGCAGCAAGACCTTTCGCTGGTGCGGCTCGTACGAGGGGGATATGAATGAGGCCCGCACGGATGAGGTGGAGCTGAATGTGCTGGCGGAGGCACCGCCGAAAGTGCCGGAGCATTATCAGAACTGTGAGTATGTTTTCCTGGCCAACACGGCGCCGTCGCTGCAGATGGAGCTGCTCAGTCAGCTTGGCAGCCCGGCTTTTGTGGCGGCCGACACGATGAACCACTGGATTGTAACGGCCAATGACGATCTGAAAGAGCTGATGGACCGAATTGATATGCTGATCCTGAACGACGGGGAGGCCAAGCTGCTGACCGGTCAGCAGAACCTGGTGCTGGCCGCGAGGAAGATCCTGGAGATGGGTCCCCGCTTTGTGGTGATTAAGAAGGGGGAGCATGGGTCCATGATGTATACGGTTGAGGGGGATTGTTTCATTTTGCCGGGTTTTCCGGCGACGGTTGTGATTGATCCGACGGGTGCGGGCGATTCGTTTGCCGGGGGGATGATGGGATACCTGGCCCAGTCGGACCGGGTGGATGTGATTACGCTTCGCAGCGCGATTGTATACGGCACGGTGGCGGCCTCGTTTACTATTGGTGATTTTTCGATTCACGGCATCAAGTCGGCGACGCGGGATATGATTGACGACCGATTTGACCTGCTTCGAAAAGTGACCCAGTTTTAATCGGAACCAGGAGAAGGGGTTCGGCTTTGGGCCGAATCGGATTTCAGGATGCGTTTATTTACAGCGGTCGATATTGACAGCCGGGTT
The DNA here is from genome assembly GCA_018433925.1 of Phycisphaerae bacterium. GTDB lineage: Bacteria > Planctomycetota > Phycisphaerae > Sedimentisphaerales > Anaerohalosphaeraceae > JAHDQI01. The sequence continues at coordinate 8,766 of JAHDQI010000139.1, forward strand.
CGCAGGGAGATTGACCGAATCGGGCGGCAGTTGCGTGAGAAGACGGGCCTGCGCGGGGGGCCGGTCAAGTGGGTTGACCCGGAGCAGATTCATCTGACGCTGAAGTTTCTGGGTGAGGTGCCGGACGGATCGGTGACTGAGATTTGCCGGATTGCGGAAGCAACGGCCCGCGAGCACCCGGCCTTTGATATGACGATCAGCGGGCTGGGGACCTTCGGGCGGCCGCCGCGGGTGCTGTGGGCGGGGGTGGAGCCCTGCCCGGAATTGACGGCGCTGCAGGCGGACCTGGAAGACCGGTTTGAACATGCCGGCTGGTCTCGTGAGGAGCGGGCGTTCAGCGCTCATTTGACGCTGTGCCGGATCAAGTCTCCGAAGGCGGGGTTTCAACTGGGCGAGGCGGTTGAGAGCATCGGGGCCGGCGTTCCTGGGACGGTTCGGGTCCGGCAGGTGATTGTTTATGAGAGTCAGTTGACTTCCGGCGGGCCGGTTTATACGCCTGCGGGAACCTATGATTTGCAGGGATAAGGAGAAACCACTCAGATAAGGGAGACTATGGAATGGCTAAGGTAAAAAAGAAAACAACGTCAAAAAAGAACACGATTGAGTATGTTCCGAGGAAGGGGGGCGCAGAGAGCAGCCCTTCGGAAAAGAGTTCGGCGAAATCGGATGCGCTGGATCGGGCGATTGCCCAGATCGAGAAGCAGTACGGGACCGGTTCGATCATGAAAATGGATGAAAAACTGATCCGCAAGATTGACGGGATTTCGACCGGGGCGCTGTCGCTGGATATTGCGCTGGGGGGATCGGGGATTCCTCGCGGGCGTGTGATCGAGTTCTACGGTCCGGAATCGTCGGGCAAGACGACGCTGGCGCTGCATACGATCGCCAACGCCCAGAAGACCGGCGGGGTGGCGGCGTTTATCGACGCCGAGCACGCGTTGGATACGACATGGGCCAAGAAGCTGGGGGTGGATATCTCCGGGCTTTTGATCAGCCAGCCGGATACGGGCGAGCAGGCGCTGGATATCGCCGAGATGCTGATTAAATCGAACGCGGTGGATATCATCGTGATTGATTCGGTGGCGGCGCTGGTTCCGGCCGCGGAGCTTCAGGGCGAGATGGGCCAGAGCCATGTGGGCCTTCAGGCGCGGCTGATGAGCCAGGCGCTGCGGAAACTGACGGGGGTGATCAGCAAAAGCAAGACCTGCCTGATCTTTATCAACCAGATTCGGATGAAGATCGGGGTGATGTTCGGCAACCCGGAGACGACCACCGGCGGCAATGCGCTGAAGTTTTATTCGTCGGTGCGGGTGGATATCCGTCGAATTCAGACGATTAAGGATCCCAAGGGCGAGGCGATCGGCAACCGGGTTCGGGGCCGGGTGGTCAAGAACAAAATGGCCGCGCCGTTCAAGACGGCCGAGTTTGATATTATGTTTGATCACGGGATCAGTTACGCGGGCGATCTGCTGGACCTGGCGGCCGAGTGTGAGGCGGTCAACAAGAGCGGGGCCTGGTATACCTACGGCGAGATGAAGATCGGGCAGGGCCGGGAAAACGCCAAGCAGTATTTTGAGCAGAATCCGGAGCTGATGGAGGAAATCAAAGGGAAAGTTCTTGCCGCCAAGGGTCTGACTGAGCCGGAAACCGCAACTTCCTGAAAAACGAGACGAGCCGTGCACAGCGCCAACGATATTCGCAGCGGGTTTATCGAATTCTTTACACAGCGGGGTCATCGGTTTGTTCCGAGCTGGCCGGTGGTGCCGATCGGGGATGATACGCTGCTGTTTACCAACGCGGGGATGAACCAGTTTAAGGACATCTTCCTGGGCTTTCGCAAACCGGATTGCGGCCGTGCGGCCAACAGCCAGAAGTGCATCCGGGTCAGCGGCAAGCACAACGACCTCGAAGAGGTGGGGCTGGATACGTATCACCATACGTTTTTCGAGATGCTCGGCAACTGGTCGTTTGATGATTATTTCAAGGCCGAATCCATCGAGTGGGCCTGGGGTCTGCTGACGGGCGTGTACGGGATTGATCCGGGGCGGTTGTGGGCGACGGTGTTTGCCGGCGATGCGGAGGACGGTTCGGAGCCGGACAGCGAGGCGGCCGATCTGTGGACGAAGGTGACGCCGCTGCCGAAGGAGCGGGTGCTTTTCTGCGGCCGGAAGGACAATTTCTGGGAGATGGGCAGCGCCGGTCCGTGCGGACCGTGCAGCGAGATTCATATTGACCTGGGTCCGGACCGCTGCGATATGCGGCATGTGCCGGGGCATGTGTGTCAGGTCAACGGCGGCTGCGCCCGGTTTATCGAGTTGTGGAATCTTGTGTTTATCCAGTTCAATCGAAAGTCGGACGGTTCGCTGGAGCGGCTGGGGGCCAATTATGTGGATACCGGGGCGGGGCTGGAGCGGATCGCGGCCGTGCTGCAGAATAAGCCGAGCAATTATGATACAGATCTGTTTATGCCGCTGATCGGGGCCACGGAAGAGCTGGCGGGGAGGAAGTATACCTCGCAACTGGGCAGCCAGACGGACAATGCCTTTCGTGTGATTGCCGATCATATCCGGACGCTGACGTTTGCGATTACGGACGGGGTGATGCCGAGCAACGAGGGGCGCGGGTATGTGATGCGGCGGATTCTTCGGCGGGCGTCGCGGTTCGGGCGGACGCTGGACCTGCATGAGCCGTTTTTGTATAAGCTGACGGCGGTTCTGGCGGAGATGATGGGCGGCGCTTTTTCGGAATTACACGACCGGCAGGCGTTTGTGGCGCAGGTGATCGAGGCCGAGGAGACCTCGTTCGGCAAGACGCTGGACCGGGGGCTGGAGATTTTTGCCGCGGCGGCGGAAAAAGCCAAAGACAAAACCATTTCGGGCGAGGATGCCTTTAAGCTGTATGATACGTATGGTTTTCCGCTGGACCTGACGCAGCTAATGGCGCGGGAACAGGGGCTGACGGTGGACGCGGAGGGTTTTGAGGCGCGGATGGCTCAGCAGCGGCAGCAGGCCCGGGCGGCTCAGAAGAATAACTCGCTGACGGCTTCGGTCAGCGGCACGCCGCTTCCGCAGACGGAAGATGATCTGAAGTATGAAACGGAGGAGTGCACGGGGCAGGTGATCGGGTGGATTGACGAGGGCGGGCTTCATACGGACGGGCGGCTGGAGACGGGGCCGCAGGCGGTGGGGCTGATTTTGGACCGGACGTGTTTTTACGCCGAATCCGGCGGGCAGGTGGGGGATTGCGGGATGATCCGGGGGCCGGAAGGGGTGTTTGCTGTCGAGACG
>JAHDQI010000374.1 GCA_018433925.1 Phycisphaerae bacterium
AATGGGGCATCCCAACCGCTGATTCCATCCTGAATGTCCGCCAGGAGAGCAGCACACTCCCGCTGATAGCTTCCGGCGGACTGAAAAACGGCATTGATATTGTCAAGAGTCTGGCGCTGGGCGCGAATCTGGGTGGCATGGCTGGACTATTCCTGAAAGCCGCTGTCGAATCGGAGTTGGCCGCCATCCAGACCATGCAAATGATTGTGGATCAGGTCCGAATCGCGATGTTTGCCAGTGGCACCCGAGATTTGACTGAACTCTCTCCCGCCAAACTCGCAATAAAGAATTGACTTAATTATGACATTGCAAAACCTACAAGCGATGCTTGTTCCCCAAATTGAAGAAGCTTTGCAAGATTTCATCAACGGCATTGATTTCAGATCATCCCACGAACTGGGCACCATGCTGCGCTATCACATGGGCTGGGAAACGGACAACGCTACCAATGTTATCAAAGGTAAGCGGCTGCGCCCCCTGATAACCTTGCTGACCACCGGAGCGTTCGGTGACTACCCGAATAAGGCCATGGCCGCCGCGGTAGCAGTGGAATTACTCCACAATTTCACGCTGATCCACGATGACATCGAAGACCAATCCCCTTTACGGCATGGCCGCCCCACGCTCTGGCAAAAGTATGGCACGGCTCAGGCGGTCAATGCCGGGGATGCCCTTTTTAGTATCGCCGAGCTTAGCATGCTGGATCTGGCCAGAACCTGCAATCAATATGTCGTTCTGGATGCAGCCCGAGCCTTCAACAGAACTTGCCTGCACCTCACCCAGGGACAATATCTCGATATCTCCTTTGAAACCAGAACGGATGTCACCGTTGAAGCCTATAAAAATATGATCGGTGGTAAAACCGCTGCCCTGATCGCCTTCACATCAGGCTTGGGAGCGTTAATCACGGGGCAGACCGAAACCGAATATCATAAACTATCCGAATTTGGGGAGTATCTTGGTCTCGCATTTCAAATTCAGGATGATATTTTGGGAATTTGGGGAGATTCGATCAAAACGGGAAAATCCGCTGCCAGCGATATCCTGACCCGCAAGAAAACCTTGCCAAATCTCTTTGGTTTAGC
>JAHDQI010000096.1 GCA_018433925.1 Phycisphaerae bacterium
ATCCCTTCCCGTCGCATATTTGTAAAAGCCGGGAAGACATTGAAACCTCACTCAAACGTCTGCAAGCCCCGGCTCAATTGACCGTTCAGATCAAGGGCGAGGCCGCTCCCCGGCTGAGATACGCTTCTCAGCGGCTGCGGGATCATCTTAGCAGTTTCGGTACAGCTCGGATTATTCTCAGCAGCAGCAAGTTGGACAGGATAGAAGGGGACCGTACACCAGAGGGATTCCACCTTTATCGGGATCCTGAGGGTACCTATCACATCGAAGGTTACGGTGATTCGGGTACGCTCTACGGGGCGTTGGCGTTGATCGATCGGGTCACAGAAAACGGCCGATGGCCCGAAGTTTTAAATGTCACTGAAGTACCGGCCTTTCGCCTGCGAGGTCCCTGCATCGGCATGCAGCTTACATCCATTTTGCCGGGTCGTAACACGTATGAGTATCCCTATACTCCCGAAAACTTCCCTTTCTTCTATGATAAGGGACAGTGGATCGAGTTTCTGGACTTCCTGGTTTCCAATCGGTTGAACACCCTGTACCTGTGGAACGGTCACCCCTTTGCTTCCCTGGTCAAATTGGAGGACTATCCTTATGCCCTGGAGGTCTCCGAAGAGGTCTATCAGCGTAACGTTGAGATGTACCGCCTGTTGACGGAAGAAGCGGACAAGCGGGGGATATGGATCATTCAAATGTTCTATAATATCTTTGTATCTAAGTCGTTTTCCGAACACCATAATATTGAAACCCAGCACGCCGCTCCCACTGAACTGATTGCCGACTATAACCGCAAGTCCATCACCAGGTTTATGGAAATGTATCCGAATGTGGGCTTATTGGTCTGTCTGGGGGAAGCTCTCCGAGGACAGGAAAACCAAGAGACCTGGATGAATGAGGTGGTTATCCCGGCTGTTAAACAGGCCATGGACACATTGGGCGCGACCGAAGAACCTCCCATTGTAGTACGAGCCCATGCGGTCGGCAATGTCAAACAAATGGTGGAATCCTCTTTAAAACATTACACGAATCTATATACCATGGCCAAGTATAACGGCGAATCACTGACCTCTTATGAACCGCGCGGCGAATGGCAGCAGGTTCATCTGGATATGAGCCGCTTGGGATCTGCCCACGTGGTCAATGTACATTTGCTTTCCAATCTGGAGCCCTTTCGGTACGGCGCCCAGGATTATATTCGACGCTGTGTGCGGGCCTGTCGCGACCGCTTAGGTGCTCAAGGCGTCCACCTGTATCCTCTGGCTTACTGGGACTGGCCGAATGCGCCGGACAAGGTCAATCCTTATCTCAAACAATACAAACGTGATTGGATCTGGTTTGAGGCCTGGGCCCGATACCTGTGGCAGATTGATCGAAATCCGGATCAGGATCATCGGTATTGGGTTCAGCGATTGACCGAAATCTACGGCAATACCCAGGCCGCGGAGCAGATTCTCATCGCCTACAATGAATCAGGCCACTGCGCGCCTATGCTGTTGAGACGTCTGGGTATCACTGAGGGTAATCGACAAACCCTTTCTTTGGGCATGTTTCTTGATCAATTGGTCAATCCCGGGCCTTATGGTCCCTTCAGCGGTCTGTGGGAATGGCACGCTCCTCCCGGGGAACGTCTTGAAGAGTATGCTAAAAAGGAATGGACCGGCCGGCCGCATACAGGCGAAACCCCTGTCACGGTTATCGAGGCCTCTACACGTCATGCCGCACTGGCAGTCAAGGCCATCGAAAAGGCCGCCGGATTGGTAACCCGCAATCCAGACGAGTTTAATCGACTTCGCAATGATATATATTGTATTGATCTAATGAGTAAGTTCTATGCTGAAAAAGTTCGGGCCGCCGTTCTGGTCCTGGATTACAGCTATAGCCACAACCCGGAAAGTATGCAAATGGCTCAAAAACATCTGGCCCGAAGCCTGGAGCATTATCGGGCTCTGACTGATCGCACAACTCAGTTCTATCGTTATGCCAACACCCTGCAAACCGGTCACCGCCGCATTCCGATTCGAGGCATGAAAGATGATACTCCTTATTACTATCACTGGGAACACATGCTGCCTCTCTATGAAAAGGAACTCGAAGACTTCAACGTTCGCCTGACCCGGCTTGAGGATGAAAAAGTCCAACGCAGCCGGCCCGGTCCTCGACTCAAAGGCGTGGCTTTTAAATTGCTTAGTCAGGATTGTGAAACCTATGAAGTTACTATCGGAGCCAGGCCCTTTATGGATCGCGGATACCGCATCCTGCAAATGGCCGAGGAACTGGAACGCCTAACCGGTATTCGCCTGTCGCACACTGACGGCAAAGACGGCGTACTCAAGCCCCTGCGTCTTAAGACCGAGGTACCTGTTCAACTTCTGATTGGTTATTTTAATGACAACCGCAGCATCTGGGCTCAGCCGCCTAATCTTGACATGGACAGCCAGGCTGCCAAATACGGCGGGGTAGAAAGCGTTATGCAAAATGTTCTGCAAATTGAAGGAAGCCCCCAGGTCAATATTCATGTTTTTAGTTTTCCAGCCGGAGAGATCACTTTCGACCCCCGCAGCCCGGGCAGCTACCTGGTCCTGGGAGTCATTCCTGCTGACATGGAAGTGACATCACGTAATGCAGAAATTTCTCCGGGACGAGGGTGAGATTTGCGGCGCCGGTGCTACAGGAGATCTTTTTGACTTGGTTGATGAGGTAACAAGTTGTATATAATCGATAAATCATTAACCTTCTCACATAAGTGATGCCTGGCTAAAGAAATAGGAATGCTTTAAAGTGCTCTATCGAATATATATTTATACCTCAAAGAGACTCTTGCCAGAGAGGCCCGAACATCAGGGACAAATGCTTTCCGGCCATTGTCCGTTGGGCATTGGGATAGTTTTTAACTCAGCCGGATTTAGCACGACATGCTTGATCCGTTTGCGATGCCAGGTATAGACAATGTGTACCAATCCGTCAGCAGTCTGGATCACGGAAGGGTAGGAGAATTGGCGGTCCGGCCGGTCTTCATACTCCAGCACCAGTGCCGCTTTCCAGCTTTTTCCATCACGGCTGAGTGCGACGTTCAGGGTACCGCGACCCTTGTGGCCCATACCCGCCTGGCTGCGAGTGGAGTGATTGTAAACAAGCAACTGGCGACCGTCCGCCAGCGTTACTCCGTCAATTCCCGAGTTGGGATTCGGCAGTATCATTGGTTGCATGGGTGACCAATTGCTGCCGCCGTCTCTGGACCATGTTTCTAAGATTTTTCCCTCTTGGCTGCGGCATAGCATTTGAATGTGGCCATTGGGGTATGTTAGTAATGTCGGCTGGATGGCATTCCTGTCAGATGGATTATTAAGCGGTCCGGCCAGGGTTGCCCAGGTTTTACCGTTGTCGCTGCTGGCTTCAACATGAACACGCCAACCGCCGTCTTCGCGACTGGAGGGTGCTAAAATTGTACCGTCGGCCAGTTGAATAGGTTTGTTTTTGACTGGACCAATCAGCATCTGGCCATTTTCAGCGACTATCCGTTTCGGCTCAGTCCAATTCCAGCCGCCGTCGGAGGACGTTGTGATCATGCCCCACCATTGGCTCGGAGAGGGGCCAACCTTATAAAAAAGCAGCAAATCGCCTCCCCTGGGCTGAAAGAGAACCGGATTCCAGGTTGGGTAGCGAAGTTCAGGTGTTTCTACTCCATTGGCGACTTCGACGACCGGAGTCCATTTGCCGTTAAACTTGTGACTGATCCAAATGCCGACATCGGGATTTCGTTCTGCGGTTCCGCCGAAAAAAGAGCATATCAGTTCCCCTTTGACTTCGGCAATGGTGGCAGCGTGACATGAAGGAAATGGGGCTTGGCAGAATACGAATTCTTCAAGCACTACTCCCGGCTTGCACGAAGGTTGTTCCTGTTTACAAATCTCTTGTCTGTTCGTTAGAGAATTGTTTTTCGGTTGCATACTCTTGGGGCTCTTTAAAGGATTTTCGGCATCCATCTGTATTGATATGTTCAGGGAAATTCCGAATATACAAATACACGATTTCAGTAATAAATCCGTCATACGATCAAGCTCCTGCGTTCAAACCAATTGGTAATTCAACAACTCTTTTAGCGGCGATAGGATTCCAATTTATCGGCGAGTTGTTCCATCTGTTCGGGTCGGATTTTTTCCCCGCCTGCAGTAACGACATTCAGATACACGCCCTTGGGCCCGATGGCATCCAGTAAAGGAATAGCATCATCAACATCAATATTGGCAACCCAAACAGATTTTCCTGTGTTGAGAATCTTCTTATATAGATCGTACCAATGTGGTGAACCTCCCGGTGGAACCTGTGGGTCCGGTGTCCATTCGATTGCATCCAATCCTTCGATTTCCAACAGCGAATTCACATTTTCCAGGCATTGATGCCCATCTACATGGTACATCGAGTGTTCCAGATATTCTACTGATTGTCTGAGGTAAGGGACCACAAAATCATCAAACAACTTCGGCGAAAACATGGCAGCCGTATCACATTGGAGCAGACCTGTCCTGCCCGGGCCCCAGAGCATAAAATAACCGAAAGCCATACTGTTATCTTCATCCTTTACGATTTCGTACAACTCATCAAAGGCCTGCCTGTAGGCCATTTCGATCTCATGAAGTTTCTGGTGAACCCACGCAGGTCGCTCAATCATATCCATTAACAGATTCTCGGTTCCCCGCAGTTCAGTCAGGACATCGAGATTTGGGACGATCGCAGGCAAACCGACAAAATAATGGCCTTGACTATATTCGACGGTTTTTTGAAGTACCGTTTTAAGCATTCGGCCGTAAGGATGTGCAGGATCAAATAAAAGAGGAGGGTGTGCGTCGGGATTTCTGATACAGGATTGATACCAAATGTTATCTTTCTCATATTTTGGAATAGCACCGAGATAGGGTGCTAAAGTAACGGTGCCGATATCCGGCCAGGCTACCGGCAGCACATCTGCGGGCCAGACCTTATGGGCCATGTCATAGAAAATTCGTTCTGCCACGTACTGCGGATCCTTATGAAAACGTTCCGGATCGGTTATACATCCAGGGTCTACGGTCTCTGCATGAGCCGGCCCGTGACTGTCTATTCCGGTTCCCCATGATCCAAGTACAAGTCCCTCACACTTCCACCAGTCTATAAAATGCTGTCGTGTTTGGGGCCAATTTGTTTTCCATAGTGTATTCATCTTATTCTGTTTCCGATATTCGTTTGATATCCTGATAGGCAGGCTCAAGACCGGCTGCGTCGATAATCGCTTGCGCTTGCCGGGACCATTTCGGGGCCAGAGGTTCAACCATTGTATTGGTAATCGGACAGTTGGTTCCCTCATTGCGCACGTTATCTGATTTGACATAATTGAGATCTATCGTCATATCGTGACATGCTGGGGTCCAAATGTGCAGCCAGAGTCCTTTGTGTTCATGCTTTGAAGTTGCCGATGACCCGTTCAGGATAACGTTATCATGGATGTTCCAATAGGCGGAGCCGTCATCGGGGTAAATGCATCGAGGACCTTCATAACAATAATTGTAAGCAATTTCAGAACCGGGCTGTTCGCCGAGTACATAAATGATCCCTCCGTCGTTGAGAGCCCGGTGTGTTTTACCGATGCGGTTATACAATATAGAATTGTTTTTAGCGACTGTCGAAGGAGGTATCTGTGAATTGCCCCACCACCACCCCAGGGCAATTCCCCCATAAGGGGTACCGATGATTTCATTATGTATCATTTGAACGTTTTCAACGAAAAAACCGGTCATTCCTTCAACCTGACGAAAGTCCAAACAGACCTTATGAACAAAATTATTCGAGATAAGGACATCTTTGCAAACACCTTCAACGCCGTCAGGAAATTGTTCACCGTCGCCGATTTTGTAATGCTGAGGATGTCCGATATTGATCGACGTTCCCATCAAGTCTCCGAAGTAGTTGCCGATGACTGCGGTATTGACAACATCATTTTCAAGGTTAACCGCTACGGCGCTTGCCAGATGCTCAAAGCGATTTCGCTCAATTCGAATCGAGTCAACATTGCATAAATTAAACGTACCTTTGGGAATCGTAATATCGTTGTATTCGTTCAAATGCCAGTTGCCGTCTTTGATATAGCGTGTGAACTGAGACAGGCTCTGTACACTGACCCAGCCGCGAGAGTTGCCCAGCGATGACAGCAGGTAATCGTCATGGGCAAACGTCAGGCCGTAAAAGTGAATATTACGGACCCGGGCAGAAGTGCTTTGGCCGGCAATGCGGACCAGTCCTTCGACGGCCGGAGCCATCACCCGGGCGGCCGTCATGTCTTCGCCGCGGGAGTAGTAGTACAAGGTCTTCGTCTGATCGTTGAAATAGAATTCCCCCGGTTCGTCAAGCAGCTCATAGGCGTTGCGAAGGTGCAGGAGACGGTCGGGTCGGGGAGCGGCACGGAAGGGAACCCAGCTCATATTCAGTGCAATGGCGCCATACGGCTGCTGAAGCATGGCGATGGTATAGCCGTCCTCGGAAAACATATCTTCGAGGCACACAATCGGCTCACTCCACACATTGGATTGGTACACTTCGACATTATGAGGGTTGTCGTAGACGCCGATCTCGTCGGCCTTGAATTTGATTCCGGCGAACTCCGTTCCTTCCGAAGAAGCCCACGGTTCCCTGCCGGTGATGGTGAATGTTCCATAACCGCCTTGTCCGACAACGCCTTCGGGTTTGCCGGCCATAACAGCCCTTTTCCCATTGACGTAGAGCGCCCGCAGCTTCTTGTCTCTGGCAAGGGGGGCCTTCCAGATCTCCCCGTCGTGCTGCGTCCATCCAGTCACCGGTATGGCTCCGCTCAAAATCGGGACTTCATTCGGAAATGCCTTATAGATGATGCGGTATCCGTTTGTTCCGGAGTCTTGAATTGTCAATTCAAAGCTTCTTTCTAATGGATAAATGCCGCCATGGAGGTATACAATGATATCTTTATCCATATCCTGATTAATCAGGCGAATATGGTCGCGTGCACGCTCCAGCGTTTGCCAGGGATGATCCAGGCTTCCAGTGGCGCTGTCATCTCCATCAGGAGAGATGTGGAATTCAGTATCAGACCGCTGAAGTGTTGTTACACAGCCGGTCAAGAGAATAGTAGCAAGTAAGCCCAACCTCTTTATAAGGAGTCCATGAACGATATGTGTTTTCTTGTTCATAATTTAACTTCCCTTCATTCCAAGCTGGAAGAACAGATACAAGGCGATCATGATGGCTGCCAGAACAGCCCAGGCTGTAAATCCAAATCGCCCCAGTCCCGGATTTCCCCGATACGCCTGACGTATTGTTGGTAACGGTGTTTCAGAAGTACTATGCTGTGTTAACAGGGAGGTTACTATCATGAATATCATGATTGCACAGAATAAATAAAACGATAACAATAGAAAATGCGGAAAAATATCTTCTCCGGCTTCATTTGCGAAAACATTCATAATATCACAGAGACCAATCGACAGCGAAACGGCTGAGCCAATGATCAAAGTCAGTAAAGCGGCTGCCGAGGTCGAACGCTTCCAGAAGATACCCAACACAAAAACAGCCGAAACAGGCGGAGCCATATATCCGATAATCCCCTGGAAGAGGTTAAATAAATTTGTTCCTTCGGCCTTACTCAGGCACCAGGCGATACCCACTGCCAGTAATGCTGAAACAACGGTGGTTATACGTCCGGCTTGTTTGATTTGATGTTCTGTTGCGGCCGGGACTATCCAGCGTTTATAGATATCCAGTGTAAAGATTGTACTAAAGGAGTTAAGGCCCGAATCCAGCGTTGAAATCACTGCCGCAATAAGAACGGAAACAATCAAGCCGACGAGTCCTGCCGGCAAAAAAGTACTTACCATACTTAGAAATACCTGTTTATCATCACTGATATCGGGCAGTAACTGGGCTGCGAAAATGCCCGGCAGAAGGAAGATAAACGGTGGAGTAATTTTAAGAAAAGCTGCGAACAGGGTACCTCCCTGGCTTTGCCTCAGGTTTCGGGCGCCCAGTGCACGCTGCACAATCGTCTGGTCTGAACACCAAAACCACAGCGAAAGAACGGGATAGCCCAAAACAAACGCATACCATGGATTTTCTGTGCCGGGCGGGTGCATCAGTTTCCAGGTTAACTCTGACGGTGTGTCCCCGCACTGGACTTGCACCAAAGCCGAAAAAGAGTCCAGCTTGCTTGCGGCAATGATTGAAAGCAAAGCAGCGCCGATAATCATTAAAATGGATTGGAATGAATCCGTCACCATCACGGCTGCCAGTCCCCCGGCAATCGTAAAACTGGCAGCAATTGCAGCCAGTGCCCAGACAGATGTCATCAATTCCCATCTCAGCAGTTGAGACAGCAAAGCGCCTCCGGCAAACAATGTGCCTCCGATCCACAGTACAACGGTTCCGAGCAATGCATAGAACGACATAAATGTGTAGCAACCCCGCCCAAAACGCTTATTCATAAATTCCGGCATCGTGGAAATCTTCGTATGCAGGTAAAAAGGTACAAACACCATACCCAACAAAAACAGAAACACCCATGCCATCCACTCAAAATTGGCCGTCACCATACCGGTAGTATATCCGGCTCCACAGGTTGCGATTAAAAATGTCGGGCCGATATTCGTTCCAAAAATGCTCAGGCCCACGTTGCTCCATCCCATCGAACGACCGCCAAGAAACAAATCTTCACTTTTGCGATGGCGATAACTCACCCAGGCACCAATGGACAGAAGAACCAGCAGATAGCCCGTAAGAACCCAGATATCCAATAAATGCAAGGTTATCCCCTCGGCCAGAATGACCGGATACTTAATCATTCTCAGACTCCTTATGGAGTGCTGAGTCTGTTACTTGAATCAAGGGCGTCCAAATATTCTTTTCACCTGGAAGCGGTTGCTGACAGGGATCTGTCTGTGCCCACCATCGTTGATTTACGGGATCTTCTCTGTTCATCTGGTTATCTTTTTCAGGGCGGCTGCCCATATATTCCAGATAGAAAAATTCATATAACTGATCTTCAATTTCAACCAGAAATATGGAGAAGTTGCGATTGTTGCCCCGAATCATCTGGTCGACTACCCCGGGCCAGACAGTCTGATGAAGGCTGCGGTATTGACTTTCTTTTTCAGGTTTGATGGTCGTTACCATTGACAGCACTTCCGTTGGTTTCCGATCTACATTCAACCCGCGAATATAATTAATCCATTCCATCTGAAGCCAACAACATCCATATTGTACGGCTCGCGGATGAGGAAGGATTAAATTTTTTAATTCAGGGCTTATCGCTTCAAATGTTTGAGCGGCTGTCAAATATTGTTTTTCCCCTGAAAATTGAAAATAAATCAGATACCATGTGTTTTTTTGAATCACTTTTTTAAAGACGGCCGGATTTGATATTCCGGCCAGTTTGAATTTGTCCTCTTCTTTTTGGCTGCACAATGTAGACAACTGTTGAGATACCATTTCTTCCTGGCCGGTTCTGGCACGGGCAATTAGTCCGACGTATGTGGGCTTTCCTGATAATAAATAATTTTCATAAGGAGAAAACGCAGATACGTCTGAAGACCCTATCATCAGCATAAACACGATGGAGTAAAGTTTTTTCACGAATTACCTCCTTTACATAATGTCGTTACACAAGGTTCATTAAGGGAACCTGCACTCCTTTTGAATCAATTTGGTATAACCTGTCATATATTTTTATTTCAACAGGCGCCCCTTCAATCAGCTTAAAATTCGCGCGGGTTGTGTCTACCGTCACTTCCATTATGGCTCCTCGATAATTGATCCTGAACTGATAGCGAGTCCAGGCCCGGGCAATTTGCGGATGAAATGCGAGAATGGGACCATCGCTTCGCAGGCCGCCATAACCGCATACCAGATTCGCCCAAACGCCTGCCGCCGATGTCGCATGATGGCCCTGTTCCGTATTACGGTTGTAGTTATCCAGGTCCAATCGGGCCGCATAGGTAAAAAACTCGTACGCCTGATCCTTCAATCCCAATTCGAGTGCTAAAATAGAATGCAGAGACGGAGATAAAGATGATTCGTGAATGGTTCGGGCCTCGTAAAAATCATAATTGGCTTTTTTTTCTTCTGCAGTGAAATCATCGCTAAAGAAAAACATATGATTGAGTACATCCGGCTGCTTGATCATATTTTTTCGGAAAATTCGAGTATAGGCCCAGTTCTTGTAAATAGGGATTTGATCCATTGGAATGTCGGCAACCTCCACATGCGGTAAATCAAAGTAACCGGCATGCTGCTCAAATACTTTGGTGTCAGGATTTTGGACAATCCGCATTTTTTCAGCCATGTCTTTCCAGGTTTTGGGCTCCTCCGGACCCAGCGATACTTTTTCAATTACTGATTTGTAGTGATCCGGAGAATTTGCTTTCATTTCCTCCAGCACATCCAGTGTGAAAAGAAAGATTTTTTTGGCCAGATAATTTGTATAGAAGTTATGATTTACCATCATGTGGAACTCATCGGGCCCCATGACTCCATAAAGACCAAAGTCCCCGTTCAAAGGACTGTAATCTCCTGCACTTGCATAGAAACGAGAAATCTGAAGAAGCATCTCGATGCCTTCTTGGTACAAAAAGTCCTTATCACTGGTGACCTTGTCATATTGCCAGATTGCATAACCAATGGCTCCGCTGATATGATGTTCCAGATCGACATGCTGCCAGGTGCCCGAATCCTCATACCCGGAAACGGTTGCAAAGGGATAACGTGCTCCCCGGCAATCCAGGTCCTGTGCTCGCTGAAGCGCCTGAGGAAGGGTGTGATAGCGATACATCAAGAGATTTTTAGCGGCTTGCGGATTGACAAATAAATGGAACCGATGGCAGTAGATCTCAGTATCCCAAAATGCCCAGCCGAAATAAACCTCGCCTGTCAACCCTTTACAGAGCGGATTTAGACGGGGATTTTCTCCGCGGTAGGTTTGATAGCTCGACAGGATGGAGAAACGCAGTCCCTGCAGCGTATCGTCGTCGCCGTCAATATCGACTGCAAAACGGTTCCATGCGTTTTCCATGAAATGGATGTGTTGGTCATATGCTCTATCAAACGTCATCTCTGTATATTGATCGCATAAGGAAATCCCGGTATTCCAGTGTTCCTCGATAGGGTCATTTTTCTCCCAGTGATTCATGGCGATCCTGTCAATGCAGGCAGTTCTGTTTTTATCCAGAGACAACGAAAATTGAAGACCGATGAATTTATCCTGCGACAGGACTTGCGGTGTAACGGATTCAGCCGTCAGCGCGCGAAAACTTGAAAATAATCGAAAGCCCGTCCCTTTTGTCTGAGATAGAATCTGACAGCTTGTATCGTTGGACGCTTTTTTAACTTCGGTCCAGAAATTATTTCCTCTGTCTGAAGCGATGGAACCGGTCGTCTGTGTTTGGGTCCACCCGGAGGCAATCTCGTAACGAGTGTTAAAATCAAGACCCAGCACAATATCAGCTTTTCCGGAAAAATTCAAGGGTTTCAGGAGAATTCGCTGACAGCCCATTTTTGTTATCTTCATATTCAAAAAACGTATAAAGGTGATATGTAGGTTGCGCCCACTTTCGAGATGCCAGATGAATTCCCGGCTGTATACCAACTTTTTCATGTCAAGCGTTCGTCTAAAGTGACTGAACTTGACAGCCGCAAGATCAAGTTGCTCGCCATCGACAGTTATGCGAGTATAAAGCCAATCTACCGCATTAATCATGACACCGCTTTTGTCGATCATTCCCTTAAAGAATTGATCGTGGCTGATTTCAAGATAATCATAAAGATGATTGAAATAGCTGCCTAAAAGATGGTCACCGCTGTACCCCTCTTCGAAATACCCTCTCACTCCCATGTGTTCGTTGGAAACTGCAAAGATTGATTCACTCAGCCGTTGTTGTTCCGGACAAAACCCTTCCTCCACGATCGTCCAGGGATCTCCTTGATAATACTTTACAGGGCGTTTCATTAAATGCATATCTTTTTTGCTTTCATTAAATACCTTGTTTTAAGGACAATAACTGCCAATGTACACAAAATACATTATTGCATATACCACCGGGACAACTCCAGCCGTTTCTGTTCCCGAGAAAATGCCGTCTTCAGTCGACGACTTGAAACCCCATGGCCGAACAGATGACGGCCTTGTCCGGGAAGCGTTGTTGATAACGTTTAATCACCGCCTTGTAAGCAGCCGGATTCTTGCCCGGACCACCCTGGAAGCCCTGTTGGCGGGGGGACAGATTGATACCGCCTCGCGGGCCTTTGCCGGTACCGTCAGATTGTGGACTCCAATAACGAATATCAATGATATCAACCACCGCGGCACGGTCAGGATCATTTAAGATGGTCTCTTGCACGTCATAAGTAGTGCTCAGGGCAGTCAGGATTTGTTTGCCGGTTTCCCGTTCCCATGCGCCGATCGTGTCCAGCCAGAACTGAACAAATGATGCAGGGCCTGTGTATTCACCGCTGGTCATGTGAATGACATTGGGACAATCGCTGAGAACCTCAATGTGATGACGAATATAGGCCTCGTGCAGTTTCCGGCGAACCGGATGTGTTATATCATAGAATAAATGCGCCTGGAAGATACGTTTGTCGCCGGCATAGGGAACGGGTTCAGGAAAGTCTGTATTGTTGATATTATTCGCCGAACGCCAGGGGAAGTCGGCCCAGTGGGCGCCTGCTTCCAGGATATTGTGCTGAAAATAGTGGTTATTTAACAGCACCAGCCCCTTGCGCTCTGCCAGTTGGGCAAAGGTTTTGAGGCGATTGAAATACCAGGGATTATAACGTGTTAAGTCATAGCGACTCAGTCCATCCCAGGCCGTGCCCTCGCCGCTGCGTGCAAAAGGCATTTCATCGAAGGGTGCCCAGACTTCCCCATCACTGCGTCGTACTCGCTCATGGTCTTCCCGCCGACGATCATACCATAGTCCGTGATGTTGATAGACTGCGACATACCCGTCGCTGACCAACTGTGTGGTCAGGATGTCCAAGTTATCTGTCCAGCCCTTGCCGACGCGTCCGGGAACAAAACGTGTTAATTCCGGCTTCGCCTGTTTGAATGCAATGGACTGCGGGACAACGCGGCCTCGCCACCAATAGGTATCCATGGTTTTTCCGCTCAGGGGTTGGCCGTCAATAGTCAGTTGCCCTTTGAACAGGACCAGTTGTTTGGTTGCTGGTCCCGGTTTGCTTGGCAAGAGACTGGGATCTTGTTTTATAATAGCGTCAATTGAGGGCAGATTCTTGCTTTTCAGCGGCAACTCATACTGCTCTCGGGAAGCATTAATCACCTCGGTTAGCTGCGGAGCCGGACGGCTGGAGTTAGCAACCATCTCTTGGGCCTGCTCGAGACTGGGGCGCGTCGAGCCGGGTGGATGAAGAATGCCGCTCCCAATAAAAGCTCCTGCCTGCTTACCGACTCGACGTTCCACCAGGGCCTGCATCAGACTTTTGGGATTGATAAAGTCGTTAAACGCTGACCAATGCCCATCTCCCTCAAAAATACCCCAGCAACCAATGGACCAGTTTTGACCCTGAGGCGGCCGATAACAGTCCAACTGGCTGGCCGTACTCTGCCAAAGCATGCAATGAATAGCTGTCCAGCCGCTAAATTGCAGTTCCGCGCCGCGATAACCTAATCTCAATCCGTTCCCATCAATATTCACATTATCATATAATACGCCTGTGGCCAAAGCGCCGATCGGACCGCTGTCGTCCAGGGCCCTCCATGCGTCACAGTGTACAAAGGCGTTGGGACCGGCTGCGCAATGCCCAACGGAGAAGTCATGTCGGCCGTCTTCGGAATAACAGCGAAGAAAAAGGGTCTGCTGACCGGCCGTAAAAAAGGTGTGCCGGCGCCAGCCGCCATTCTCGGATACCGGTTCAAAAGATTGACAATCGACCACCGTAATCCGACTGGCGCTTTCCCAAACGGACACGGCCGATCCTGCGAAGTGACGAAAGGTCACTCCTCGCACCCAGGCGTCGCGTACCTGTTCCAGTGTAACACCCACCCAGGCGTGGTCTTCGTCTTTGGGCCGATCTTTTTCATAGGCGGAAATCAATTGCAGATTTTCGATGCCAACCTGACAAATCCGTCCGGGCCAGTTATAGCGCATCAGGGTAGCGCCGGTTCCTTTAGGATCCAGATCCATGCTGAGCGGAGCGTCCAGAGTCATTTTCTCGTTGTCGATACTTTTGATCTGCCGATCCCAGACAACATCCAACTCGCCGGCTTTCCAGACACGAGGCGCCTTTTTCGCATTCCAGATCTTGGACATATTCATCGCCATGATCCACTCTTCTGAGCTGAGATGTGTAACAAAGACATGATCGCCTGGTTTGAAATCATTGGCGTCAGCCGGCTTTATTATCGCAGATCCCGTCAAGACGGGTTCGGTAATTGCAATCGCAGCACCTGCGGTTTTATCATCCCGGCCTGATATTCGAATCAAGGCCCTGCGGTCCTGCCCGATAGCGATCAAACGTGTTCCATTCTGTCCAGGACCGCTGCCTCTGAGTATCACACCGGATTTTTTGATAATCAGTTGACTGAAAATTTCATAGTCGCCTGGCTCCAATAGCACCGCGCCGCGCACTCCCTGGGCGTCCGGTTCTAAACGTCCCACGTAATCCAGAGCCGCTTGAATACGCGGACCGTCGTCACCTGCTGAAGGGGTGACCACTACTTTGACGGGAGCATTGGGCAGCGCTCGTTCGTTCGCCATATAGCCGGCATAGGAAAAATCCACGATACCGGTTTCTTCATCTTCCAGGTATTGCTCAATCGGGATGGCCCAGTGGGGATCGCCGCCGCCCGGCGGGGAAACGGGACGGATGCCGCAGGCCAGCGATGTAAAGCCCAGAACGCTGCCGCAAATTACCTTAAAAGTATGTTTGCCGATTATTCTCATATTTTCGTATTTCCTTATACAGGGAAGTTCAGGATTCTATCTGCTGTTCGCAATTTTGATTTTAAAAATCTCATTTTGCCTTTGCTGGTTTAAGGAGAAGGTCTGCAAAAGCATTATAGCTTAATTAGATTCAATATTATGCTCACCTAAATTCAGAGGATAGTTTCCATATTCACGAACCAGTTTGATAATGTAATCATATATATAACCGGACACATCGCTGGCAACCGAATGATCGGATTGGAAGATATAGCCTCCTCCCTTGGCAGCATTCAGCTTGCGGAGAATCTCCTTTCGAATTTGATCTTTATCGCCTGTTTCCCAAACCTGGATATTGCTGTTCCCGCAGATACCCAGCTTGTGCCCATATTCTCGTCGTAACTCAACGGCATCAAGGTCCGCCTTGGCTTCCAGTGGATTCATCGCGTCAATCCCGATTTCAATATAATCGTCCAGGATTTGATGTACATTTCCGCATCCATGATAAATGACCATCAGTCCCTTGGAATGAGCATGTTCTGCAATCGCTTTAACCCATGGCTTAAAATATTGTCGCCAATAGTTCGGCGAAAAGAACAGGTCTTTGCGGTAGGCTACATCTCCCCAGATTACAAATCCGTCTAATACTCCTTCTGCTGCATCAATCTGGGCTTTGGCACAGTCCAGGTAGAATTGCCCGATTCGGTTGATTACGCGGCCCATCCGTTCGGGGTGCATCCCAATCCAGAGCATGTTATTTTCCGGTCCGATCAGGCGGGTCAGGCATTCATTACATTCGATAATGCTGCCGAAAACCGGAAAATCCGGCCATAATGATTTGACCGTTTCGATCCAGGCAGGGCTGTTGCGTTCGAAGCCGTCTCCTACACCGGCGATTTGGTTATCCCCCGCCTCATCGTAGCGACGTTTGTCATAAGGATCATCAAATACAAGACCTTCCAGTTTTTCAATTGTATTCGTTTCGAAGTCGACAAATTCCGGCATTGGAGCAGTAAATTTTTTCCGCATGATGGCTCCAAAGCCGGTTTTGACGATGACTTCCTCGTCATCTTCTTTTAGTATTTCAAATGGCCGTATGAAAGGATCCATATTCGGTACCGTGACGATCCAGTCAAGATCATAATAATAATACGGATTTGCATCTTCAGGCAATGCTAATTCCTCTCTCCAGCGTTTGATAAAGCCGCCCCAGAAGAAATCACTAATCGGCACACGATCCGGCTCTTGATGACGGAGGGCCTTCTGCATCCGCTCTAATTTCTCTACTGTATTTTTTTTACGATTAGAATTTGTTTTCTGTTTGCCAACCGTATCAAACATTCCCATAACACTTACCTTTTGATAAAAGTTATATTTATGGACCTTATCCTCAGTTGTAGTACTATTTTAATTTCCAATATAATTACCATATGTCAACATCAGGACAGCAGCGATCAAAACAAGGATACCCAGAATAATAAAAGCCACAGTCAGCCGGGCGCACCCTTTCCATTCACGAAAGAGCAACCCCGTCAGGTTGCTGAAAAGAACGAGCATTGTCATATGAATAGCCCAACTGGTAAATTCATAATCTTTTCCCATTCGTACATGGCCAAGATTGTAGAAAAAGAATTGTCCGTACCAGAGGGTGCCGACAAGAATCGCAAGCAAGTAATTGTTGAATAAGGAAGCTTTTTGTGTGCCGGGTGAGATTTTAACAAATTCACCGAGAGAGCGATTTTTCATTGCAAGACTCAACGCATAAATCATTGAAGTAACAAACGCCCCGGTATTCGCCGTCAAATATGCAACATTACCCTTCCAGTGGCCTGCACCGTGTTCAGCAGCAATTTCAATAACCGGCTCAGTTACGGTAATTGCGAAATGGTAGAAGGCCGAAAGAACTCCGGCCAATATCGACAAAAGCAACCCTTTGATAAGCGAAAAATCCCCTCTTCCACTTTCTGTCTTGCTAAGACTGTACTCCTTAAGACGGCCTGCGATTCCACAAAAAGCAATGCCAATCGCACCCGTAAAAATCCCCGCAATGACCCATGCCGCTCCCGGCTTCGTCAGGATATCTGCGAATTCGCCGCGAACGAACGGGGGAATAATTGTACCCAGTACACTGGACAGCCCAACTGCGATTGCATACGTTAGCGAAAAACCGATATATCGAATCGAGTAATTGAAGGCAATCCCCCCGATCCCGTAAGCCAGGCTGAAACAGAAAGAAAAGAGCAGGTTTTTCGGGCATGTCTGAGCCGCTTCGTAAAGCACCGTTCCCAATTCAGGAATCGTCAGAAATGCACCAATAATCGGCCAAATGAGCCAGCAAAAGGCGGCCTGAACAATCCAGAACGTTTCCCAGGACCAGCGGCGGATGAATTTTTGAGGTGCATAACAGTTAGCCGCTAAGAATGCCCCGACGCCGTGAAGGGTTACGCCCAAGAAAGGATGTGGAGAGATCAGTGTCATTGTATGCCCTTCTTAAGTGGATCGTGTTCGTTTCTTTGTATCATATCCTTCAACCTTATCAGGCACACTTAATCACAGTGAAAGACTTCTTCCATATCTGCCCACCACTGACCTTCAGCCCTGTCTTCCAGCGGTTCCTGGCAGGGCATGCAGACATCCCACCATTTTTGAGTGGTTTCATCGGCCGCCATCTTCTCGCAATCGGCCTTGAAATCATCCCCTGTATATTCTAAGTAACTAAACAGGTAATATTTACCGTCCGGCAGTTTACGAAGATAGATTGAGTAATTTGTAAAGTGACATTCCGAAATCATCCTTAATACGTCCGGCCACACATTTGCATGCAGTCTCTTATATTCGTCTATTTTATCTTTCTTGAGACCAATTACCCAGCCAAATCGATCCATTTTATCCTCCTGGAAAATCTCTAAATAGTGAACATAGTGAATTTATTGTTAATTATTTCGATTGTGATTGTTTCCCAAAAACAGTTTTAGATATTGATGATACTGCCTGTACGTTTTGTTTATCGGAGCGCGGTCCGATCCGGGGATAAAAACCTTCTTCTTGTTATGATTCAGTTTTGTCAAATCATCCAGATTTCCGAACACCTCTGCCTGCAAGGCTGCCAGATAAGCGGCGCCCAGTGCAGAGACTTCTTCAATGCCGATATTCGTAACGGTTACATTTAACAGGTCAGCCAGCAACTGCATAACAAACGTATTGGCTGTAATGCCGCCGTCAACATTTAATCCGGCAAGATCAATCCCGCTGTCTGTTTGCATGGTATCAACCACGTCTTTAATCTGGATGGGGATGGATTCCAGAGCGGCACGCACAATGTGTGCTTTGTTGCAATCCAGGGTTAATCCCAGAATGGCTGCCTTAAGGTTCATTTGCCAGTAAGGAGTGCCGAGTCCGCTGAATGCCGGGATGAGGGCAACGCCGTTACTATTCCGTATGGATTGAGCGATAGCGGCGGTCTCTTTGCTATCCACGAATAGCCCAAGCTGGTCTCTGAGCCATTTGATTGTTGCGCCACAGGTAACGATAACGCCTTCCAAAGCATAATCGATTCTGTCAGGAGTGCTCCAGCAGATGGTTGTGACCATTCCCTGTTTTGATCGGATGCGTTTGGAACCGGTATTCAATAGAATCGAGCAACCTGTGCCCAGCGTTGCCTTGGCGGTACCGGGGGAAAAACATCCTTCGCCCATAGCCGCGGCGTGAGAATCGCCGATCATTGCGGTGATTTTCACGGGGTCCGGAACAAGGCCTTCGAAATTCGACTCGCCGTATTGATACGCCGATGGCCGAGCTTCAGGCAGATTCAATCCGTTCAGGCAAAAATGATCCAGTAAATTCAAGTCCCAGCCGAGGGTGTCGAGGTTGAAAAGGAGTGTTCGCGAGGCATTTGTATAGTCTGTATAGTATTGTTTGCCGTTTGTGAGTTTATATAACAACCAGGTATCGACGGTTCCAAAGCAGGCATTCCCTGATTTAATGGCCCGCTGAATGGTCGGGTCATTTTCCCAAAGCCAGATCAATTTGGTGCCGGAGAAATAAGGATCGATAATAAGCCCGGTTTTTTGAATGATTTCGTTTTCGATGTCAGTATTTTTGAGACGTGTGCAGATATTCACTGAACGTTTACACTGCCAGACCACAGCCGGACACAAGGGCTTGCCGGTTGGATCCCACAAGAGAAATGTTTCCCTCTGATTTGAAATTCCACAGGCAACAAGATTGGCGGATTTCCCTTTTTCTGTGAGGAAATTATCCAGGCACTGCCGGATGGCATGGATGACGCTTTGATAGATTTCTTCGGGATCTTGTTCGACGAAGCCGGGATGCGGAAACCGGGATTGCAGGGGGACCATGGCTTTAACGGCAATACGGCCTTGGCCGTTAAACAGCACGGCTTTGGTGCCGCTGGTTCCCTGATCGATTGCCAGTATATACGAGTCCTGCATTTATCTGCGTTCCTTATATCTGTGTATTGAAAAAAATGAACATGATTTGTTATTCCCGCGAAGGCGGGAATCTGAAAAGACCGCCCCAAAGTCCTGTTTCGGGCTGGCTTATCTTGGTCCTGGAGTGTCCAGGAACATCAAATGTGTTTTCAAAGATCAATCGTTTTTGCCCATCATAGCTTTAGCGGTTTCAATAATCCCGTTTTTGTCGATTTTATAGTAGGCCTGGATTTCATGCCGCGGTCCGGCTTTTGAGAACCTTCCCTGAGGAATGCCCAGTTTTACGAATTGAGTTTGAAGTCCTTGTTCAGCGATGATTTCTGAAATCATGCTTCCAAGCCCGCCGTGCAGCGAATGCTCTTCAACCGTAAGTACATGCCCCGTTTTTTGAATGGACTTGGCAATGGTATCCTGATCCAGGGGGCGAATCGAAGCGATATTGATTAATTCACAGTGTATCGAATCGGCTTGTAAGGCCTCCGCCGCAAAATATGCATGGTGTGCCGTAGAGCCCATGGTGATGATCGTGAGGTCCGATCCTGTTTTCAAGAGATCTGCCTGGCCGGGTTGAAACCGGTAATCGTCTCCATGAATCACGGGAAATTTATCGTTGTCCATGCGAATATAGACAGGACCGTTGTACCGCAGCGCATAGTCAAAGATTTGTTTGGCATCAATCGGATCCGACGGTACAAGAATAAGGATATTGCCCAGCCCCAGCATCATAGAGATATCGTCAATGGCATGGTGTGTGCTGGCCAGTGGACCGTAACAAACACCTGCATTCAAACCGACCAGTTTGACATTCGTATCCGAGTAGCAAATATCATTTTTGACTTGTTCAGCAGATCGTGTTGTCAAAAAACAGGCCGCATTGGCCGTGACCGATACAAAACCGCCCAGAGAAAGCCCTGCCGCAATTCCAACCAGATTTTGTTCGGCAATCCCGACGTTTATCAATCGTTCAGGGCAACGTTCCATAAAGGGTTTGATCTTTGAGGTACTCGTGGAATCGCTTACAAGAACCGCCAGATTGATTTTCTTTTCGGTTGCTTCAAGAAAGGCCTGTACCATGATATCACGTAAATCACATCGCTGGGACCCTTTCATCATTCCAACTCCTCAATCGCACGTGCAACTTCATCACCGGAAGGAATTCGATGATGCCAGGTCGGCTGATCTTCGATAAATGAAACACCTTTGCCTTTGATTGTTCTTGCAATCACGGCTTTGGGTTGTTGATTGTGCAGATTCAGGGCGTCGATTGTTTCGATAAAGGTCCGGGGAGAATTCCCGTCCGTAAGATAGACATCAAATCCAAATGCTTTGAGTTTGTCAGTCAGTGGTTCGATGGCCATAATTGCTTCGGTCCTGTCGGCCAGTTGTAATGTGTTTCTGTCAACAATCAGGATTAGGTTGTCCAGTTTGAAGTGCGCTGCGCTCATGGCGGCTTCCCAGTTGGAACCTTCCTGCAGTTCCCCGTCTCCGGTCAGGACGAAAACCCGAAAGCTTCTGTTTGACATTTTTGCACTCAGCGCCAGGCCGGTGCCGACGCTCAGGCCGTGCCCCAGCGCTCCCGTATTCAATTCCACGAAAGGGCATTTCTGGCGGACAGGATGTCCCGGCAGGTCTGAGTCGAATTGCAGATAGGTTTGCAGTTTGTCTTTGGGTATGTATCCGGCCTCTGCCAGTGTACAGTATAACCCGCAGACACCGTGGCCTTTACTAAGGATGAATCGATCCCTGTTCGGATTCTCAATGCTTTCTTTGTCAAGATTCAGGATTCGAAAAAAAAGACAGGCAAGGATATCTGCTTCCGAAAGATCACTGCCGGTATGCCCCTGGCCGGCGTGAACATTCGTCTGAATGATCTTTTTCCGAATCTCTTTTGCTTTTTGAGCTATTTGTTCAGGTTGTAGATAAAAAGGATTCGCCATAATCTCTCAAAACTATAATACCTCATTTATACTGATAAACGCATCATTTTTATTCATGGTATTACTCATCGCGGCGAATACGCAATGCCATGTAGGGTTTTCCGGGAAGCGGTACACTGCCTCCATTCTTATCCGCAAAAACATAGTTGTCGCGCTTTGCGATTTCAAATGTACTTTCAATTGGGGTGATTGTCATATCCCAGGTGTCAATCACTTCAACTTTAAACTTCATACCGTCAGCAAGCTCAGATTTGGGAAGTTCGAAAAGCCACGCAGTGGGCATCTGGCGGCCGAAATATCCGAGATAATACGTTCCCCATACGCCGGCAAAGGGACAATTCTGCCATTTGTCGATTGGTTCTAATCCTTCCTGCGGACCTTCTTCCATAATCGTTCGCAAAAAGGCAAGCCGTGCAGGACTCTGGCCATGTAGGACTCCACCCTTGGCCCACCAAATGATGTCATTAGGATCAAGATAAGTCTCTCCATGTCCTACATAGGTGCCGGCGATAGTGCCCTCCCAGAAGCGGAATACCAGTTCTTGGCCAGAGATATTGCCCCATCGTTGCGGCAAGTTGCCTTCGTACTTAACCTCATCAAATATAACTGGCTTTCGATAAACGTCTCGATAGAGCACTGCGCGGCCGTAATCCTGTACTGCTGAGCCGTTTTGGATGCTTGCATGGGTGACCCACGGCAGTGTGTGATTGTAGAGCAGCGAGCCGTTGTGAATGGAACGTAGCCGTCCGTATGGATCGTGGGCCTGGACAATCTTAAAAAAACGATCCCAATCATCTGGCGTTTTCTCTTTCATGAAATCGTATTCATTAGCCAGCGACCACCAAACATTGCGATAGGCGGACAACCGCGATACAACATAACAAAGATACCGGTCATCCGCCTCTTTTGGCATACGGTCAAACCCCCAGTGACCTTTGTCGTAAGGGTGAAAGAGAATAATGTCGGCTTCAATCCCCATATTGCCAAGCTGCAGAATACGTTTTTCAAAATGGCGGAAAAAATCAGGGTTAAATCGTGTATAATCCCATGTTGAAGGTGGAGTTCCTTCAAATGGAAAGAGGTAGGGCTCGTTTTTATTGTAGGAATACCACTTTGGAAACAAACAGAAGCGGATCTTGTTAAAAGGGCAATCAGACAGCGTTTTTAAGGTTTGCTCCTGAAGGTTCAATGGCTGATGGGTCCATGCATAACAGGTTGTTCCGACCTGGCGGTAAGGGGTGCCGTCCGCATAGGCAAAATGATAGGTGTTGGAAATACGAACGGGTCCGTGATTACTGTCCGAAGGGTCTGTGCAAATAAAAGATCCTGTTTGGCCTGAAAGTCTGGCCACATTACTCTGGGTTTGATAGGTCCACAAGCCCGTTTCATCAGGACTAAAACGGATAATATATTCTCCTTGACCATCATAAAATCCTGAAATCTGAACGATCCTGTCTTCTTTTACAAAAACAGCGGAAAGCTCTATGTCTATGAAAGGATTACCGCCGGCAGGTCCTGTTAATTTCAGTTCAAAAAGACCCCACTTCTCCACCTTCATTTTCTGTCCAAACATGCTGGTTCCCATAATGGAAAGTAAAAGAACGATGAAAAAAGCTCGAAAACGAATGAATAGCTCCGGATTAATGCCTTCGTCTTGCTGATTCATAGTCCTACTCGTGATGGTAAATATCCCATTTCATATATTTCGAGACAGCTTCATGAATCACTTTGGCACAATGGCCGCGGGCCATTCCGACATGATGTTCAAATCCGTTTTGGCAAATATGCGAAAGGAGTTTACGAAGTTGATTGACTTTGCATACCGCAATACCGCCGTCCATTCCGAAGGCATCATCGGTAAATTCACCTTCTCCCAGATAAGACTTAATCCGGCCGGCCATGTCATCGGTCGAAATTCTGAAAAAAGTCATCGGACCGGGTGCAACCTTACCTTTGATGGCTCCGAAACATCTTTCTCTGTCTAAAACGGTCCCAAGTACATCCAATTTTGATATCTCGATATCATTGCCCATAAAACTTTTTGGGTAATTACTGCAATGGGTACACACACACATATCCGGTTCATTGCCGTAGTTATTGTTCCAATCCAGCAGAGCAGGAATTTTGTTACCGGCCAGCAGCAGCGTATACATTGATATTGCGCCGGTAACATCCGTCTCACAGGCACTGGGCATATAGCGCTGACCCATCATGGACATCGATAGACAGCTTGCACAGCCATAGTTGTTTTCGATAGAATTCCAGCATTGGATCGCACTGGCGTCCAATTCATGTTCCTCCATCAGCATATCCAAAACAACGGATAATATTGCCTGTTTTAGAATTGCCTCCTTCTTTATATCTTTAGGGATTCTGCCGTAATCCATAATTGCAGCCAGTTTTTCTTTGACAGCATCTGAGGCTGCATCCATTTTCTGTGCCTTTGTAATGATTTCGGAAAGATCGATAGGCACCACGGTAATACCTGAGGTCTGAAGAAGCTTTTCGCTGTATCGTACGGTCTGAAAGGCGGCGGGCCGGGTTCCAAATGCTCCGATGCGGGCATTTTTTAGCCCCTTAACGACTCGACAAACGGATGCGAAGGATTCGAGGTCGTTTGCAAACAGAGTGCTGTCAATATCACAGGTGTGTTCGGTGGTATCAGTAAACGGGATCTTGTATTGGTATAAATTATTACAAACTGAGATCTTGCCGCAAAAGGCGTCACGCCGGCCTTTGACATCGACTTTGCCGATTTCGTCGTTACAGGCCTGAACCAATATCGGCACGTCAAGTTTGGCCATCTGAAGTGTCTGAACAATACCCAATTCGTCGCCAAAATTAGGCAAAACAATGAGGATTCCGTCAATAGAATTCCTATGAGAGCTGAACAACTCTGCGCATATTTTTGCATCTGCCCGTGTTTCAATGGCTCCCGTAGGAGTTGCTTTTTCATCGGGAATAATATATCCCATCCCTAATTGAGCCATTTGTGTCGATACTTTTTGCCGTTGCTCAGTAGCAAGTTGCGCGTTGAAAATATTACGGGTTCCTATAATCACGCCCAGAGTAATTTTCTGTTGGATATCCATAGCTGTTGCCTTTGTATATTAAGAAACTCTATAATGAAAATACGATGATATCATAAGGAAAAAAGGTAGTCCTCCTCAATATTGAAAAAACCTATCGTATTCTTAGGTATATTCATTATTTGAAGGTATAATAAAGCTACATATAACACAGATAATCTATATATGCAATGTCTATGAATATTTAAAATGATGATTTATGGAAGATTTAGCCCCTGACATAATACTGTAGATAATATATAAAGAAATAGATGTTTACAATCCTTAATTGTTGGACTTTCGCTGGTTCCGGGGAGATTCATTTTTTTGATTAACGATGAACAATATTTACGAGATGTGTATTATAAAAGGCATATCTTTACTTTTTATATCATGATTAAAAGCTCGTTTTTGACATTAATATCGACGATTTGAAAAAAAATTTCATGAAACAAGGTATGGAATAAAAAATCGATATAATGCCATATCTCGATACAGTGTTAAAAAGAGATCAGAGGTTTCGAGGATTCCTGATTTTCATTTTGGGAGTTAATTTTCTTCTCTTTTGAATGAGAATTCTCTATAATAATCCTCGCCTATTGTTTTGTTATAGAGTTATGAATAAAGGAAAGAGATCGATTGAAAACTTTACTCAGCGGGAATGAAGCCATTGCACGGGGAGCTTATGAGGCAGGCGTGACGGTTGCGGCCGGGTATCCGGGAACTCCTTCGACCGAAATTCTTGAAAGCGCAGTTCAATACAAGGATGTCATCTACTGCGAATGGTCGCCGAATGAAAAAGTTGCATTCGAAATGGCGGCCGCGGCGGCCTGCGCCGGGGCCCGATCCATTGTAACGATGAAGCATGTAGGATTGAATGTGGCGGCCGATCCACTGATGACGCTAAGCTATATTGGTGTCGAGGGCGGCATGGTCATCTGTGTTGCAGATGATCCGGGGATGCATTCTTCCCAAAATGAGCAGGATACCCGCAATTATGCCCGGTTTGCGAAAATCCCTGTCTTTGAGCCGGCCGACAGCCAGGAAGCCAAAGACTTTGTAAAAATCGGCATTGCTGTTTCGGAGACCTACAAAACCCCGGTTATTCTTCGCAGCACCACTCGTATCAGCCACTCCCGAAGTATTGTGGAGTTTGCGGATCGCCAGGAAAATACGAGATCCATCGGGCTGGAGAAGAATCCGCCCCGTTTTGTCCCGATTCCTATTTGGGGCCGTGTCATGCGGAAAAAGGTGGAGGAGCGTCTTGGCCGACTGGGTGAGGCGGCGGCCGCATCCCCGGCGAATCGGATTGAGTGGAAAGACCGCGCGCTGGGACTCGTTACCAGCGGCATTGCTTACCAGTATGCCCGCGAGGTCTGGCCGGAGGCCTCGATTTTAAAACTCGGTTTTACCTATCCGTTTCCGGACCGGCTCATCAGGGAATTTGAGGAGGGTGCGAAAAAGATTCTCGTGATCGAGGAGTTGGATGATATTCTGGAGCAGCACATCAAAGCCATGGGGATTGAGTGTGTGGGCCGGGAGTATGTGCCGGGGATTGGTGAACTTTCGGTCCCCGTTCTTCAGAAAAGCCGGGCCCGGCTGGAAGGACGAGAAGAAAGCGGGATTCCCGCTCCGAAATATCTCGACCGCCTGCCTGCCCGTCCGCCGGTCCTGTGTCCGGGCTGTCCGCATCGCGGTATTTTTTCGGCGCTCGGCAAACATGACGTTGTGGTTACCGGCGATATCGGCTGCTATAGTCTGGGGACGTTCAAGCCGCTTGATCGGATGGATATTATCCTGTGCATGGGTGGAGGTATTTCGATGGCCCACGGACTGGATAAGGCCGGAGAGAAAAAAAAGGTCGTTGGTATCGTCGGGGACTCGACATTTTTTCATTCCGGCATCACCGGTCTGCTGAATATTGTTTACAATAAAGGATGTTCTACCATCATTGTTGTGGACAATCGGACAACTGCCATGACCGGGCACCAGGAACATCCCGGTACGGGCATGACCCTGATGGGAGAAGAAACCACGGCTGTCTCGATAGAAGAGATTGGGAAGGCCTGCGGGATTGAGCGGGTCCATACGCTCGATCCGTACAATGTGCAGGAAACGCAGCGGATCATCAAACAGGAGCTGGATTCGGACACCCCCTCGCTGATTGTATCGCGTGCTGTCTGTCCGCTTCGAGCGAGGCGGAAAGTGGGTCCCATTCGTCGGATCGATGCTGAACGGTGCCGGGCCTGCGGGGCCTGTCTGAAACTGGGCTGTCCGGCTATTGACGGAAGTCAGAAGAAACCGACGATAAATGAATATCTATGTTACGGTTGCGGCCTGTGTGAACAGATTTGTCCATTCCATGCAATTACCCATACAGAGGAAACAGCGAGATGAGTAATCAGGAAACCCAAAGCGTGGTTCTTGTGGGGGTCGGCGGACAGGGAATTTTACTGTCCAGCGAAATCGTTGCCCAAACCGCGATGAAAGCCGGGTATGATGTGAAAACCAATGAGGTCCATGGTATGGCCCAGCGAGGCGGTTCCGTGATTGCCCAGATTCGATATGGCCGCCGGGTTTACAGTCCTTTGGTGGCGAAGGGGACTGCCCGGGTCTTGTGTGCCCTGGAGCGGATTGAAGCCCTGCGTTATGCGGACTATCTGGCGCCGGGAGGGCTGGTGGTGGTCAATTCCCAGGTCATTACGCCGGTAACCGTTTCGATGGGAGCCGCCGAATACCCGGATGATGCTGAACGGATGCTGCGTGAGCAGTTTGAGAATCTGGTATATTTTGACGCGGCCCAAAAGGCCATTGAACTGGGCAATATCCGGGCGGCGAATGTTGTTCTGCTGGGGGTTCTTTCCACGGGGCTGGACCTTCCGGTTGAAACCTGGCGGGAAGCGATTGCCGGCTGTGTGAAACCGGCTTATCAGGAGTTGAATCTCAAGGCTTTTGAAGAAGGGAGGAACGCAGCGGCATGAGTGCAGACCGATACTTTCAGGAATCCCTGGAAACAGCTTCTTTGGATGCTCTTCGGGCCATTCAGTCTGAGCGTCTTCGGGCCGTAGTACGCCATGTTTATGAGCACAATCGAGTTCTTCGCGATCAGATGAATCAGCGGGGTGTTGATCCGGCAGCGATTCAATCTGTTGAAGATATTGGCGCTCTTCCCCTGATGAATAAGGACCTGTTCCGGGAATGTTATCCGCTGGCATTGTGCTGTGTTGCGCCGAACCAATTGGCGGAGATGCACATGTCCAGCGGGTCTACCGGCACACCGGTTGTTATGCCTTATACGAAATCCGATCTCAATCAGTGGGGCGAATGTATGGCTCGCTGCTATATCATGGCCGGGGCGAGGCCGGGTGATCCCGTACAGATCACACCTTCGTTCGGGTTGTTTAACGGGGGGTTTGGAATGTATCACGGGGCTCGTGCCGCCGGGTTGTTTATCATTCCCACAGGAGCGGGTAATACGCCGCGGCAGATTAAACTGGCCAAAGATTTCGGCACCCGCGTTTTGACCGGGGTGGTCAGTTACGGAATCCGGGTCATGGAGGTGATGCAGGAAATGCAGGAACGCCTGCCCGCCCTGCAAATCGGAATTTTCGGGGCCGAGATCTTTTCAGACTCGATGAAGAAGAAAATTGCCAAAGGTCTTGGGGCGGCGGTGTTTGATATTTACGGCATGACGGAAACCGGCGGTGTCGGAACTCTTGGGATGGACTGCCAGGTCCATAACGGCATCCATATCTGGGAAGATCATTATTTTGTAGAAATCCTCAAGCCCGGTAGTGAAGAACCCGTGCTGGACGGCCGGCAGGGGGAGCTGGTCATCACTTCCCTGACTCGCCAGGCCCTTCCTGTTATCCGCTTTCGCACGGGAGATCTGACCTGTATTCTCAGCCGTGAGGTTTGCAGTTGCGGCCGAACGCATGTGCGTGTGGCGCCCATTACCGGCCGTGTGGATGATATGCTGATTGTTAAAGGAGTCAATTTCTTCCCCAAACAGATCGAACAGACCCTGATGCAGATTCCGGGTACCGGGGCCAATTACCAGATTATTATTGAGGAGATCGAAGGCGTTCGGGATGTTACCGTCAATGTGGAAGCCGAGCCGTCTGTAACGGGCTTTATGGTAGAAAAGGCCCTGAAAGAGGCCCTTGGATTCAGCCCCAAAGGCGACGTTTATCCCATCGGAGAACTGCCCAGACAACCCGGCAAGGCACAGCGTGTTTTTTACAGAGCTCAAGATGGGACGCTCCAGTAATCTGCTAATAATTGATAAAAAAAATCAAAAATAAGGTTGTATTGTCCCAGTCTTTTTTTATAATAAACACTTCTATATATAGAAACGAATGCGAGCGAAAGTCCTTGCTGAACAGGTCTTTTGGAAAGGATGAAAAAATGAAAAAGGCAGCTATATTGGTTTTGTGGACCCTTTTTGTTGTATTTCTTCCGGGTTGTAAAAAATCAGAACCAACCGACCAGCCATCCCAAGCGAAAGTCATCCAACTGACTTATGCTAATTTCCCTCCCGCATCGACCTTTCCCTGCGTCCAGATGGAGCGCTGGAAGGAAGAGGTTGAAAAGCGCACGGGCGGCCAGGTTAAAATCCAAACATTCCCCGGGGGAACCCTGCTGGAAGCCAAGGACATGATGGACGGGGTCATTAATAACCAGGCGGATATCGGTTGCCTGTGTATGGCGTATCAACCGGGTCGTTTTCTGCTTACCAATGCGACTTCGCTGCCGCTTGGCATTCCCAACTCGAAAGTCGGCAGTCAGGTTTTGTGGGATCTGTATAACAAGTACAAACCGGATTCGTTTTCCGAGGTCAAGGTGCTGACGATGTTCGCAACAGCTCCCTCTAACATTATGTCAAAAAAGGCCATCCGGAGTCTGGACGATGTCCAGGGGGTGGATCTTCGCGCTTCCGGGGGGGCGGCCCAGATTCTGAAGGCCTGGGGAGCCAATCAGGTCGGGATGCCCATGTCTGCGACGCCGGAAGCTCTGCAGAAGGGCGTGGTTCAGGGATTGTTTTCCTCCCTTGAAGTGATGAAGGACTTTAATTATGCGGAGTTGTGCAGGTATGTTACGATGACGGATACTGTTATCTATCCGTTCGCGGTTGTTATGAACCAGAAAACATGGGATGGCCTGCCGGATTCGGTCAAACAGATCATGGAGGAATTGGCGCTGGAGCAGTGCGTATGGACCGGGGAGTACATGGACCAGCATGTTCGAGATGCGATCGAATGGTCAAAAGATACGTACGAGGTTGAAGTGATTGAATTGACACCTTCGCAAAAAGAAGAATGGAACAGGCGTCTGGAGACAATCACAGACGAGTGGATTTCGCAGGCGAAGGGGAAAGGCCTGCCGGCTGAAGAAATCGTGACGGATCTGAAAACACTGATTCAAACCTACTCCCGACAGTAATAGACATCATGCGGATCCAAACGTTATCCATGATTGAGCTTTTCCTGCAGAAGGTCCTGCTGGCCGTGGCGGCCTTTTTTCTGCTGGCCATGGTCGGGATTACCTGTGCGGATATCCTGCTTCGGCTGTTTGCTAAGCCGCTTCCCGGTGTGTTCGAATTGATGGGCTTTTCAGGTGCCCTGGTTGCCGCCTGCTCCCTGGCATACACCCAGCGGAAAAAAGACCATCTGGCGGTGGATATTCTGACCAGTCTGTTTCCGAAACCGGTTCAGAAAGTCTTGGATATTGTTAATCGATTTACGTGTATGCTGTTCTGCGCCGCGGCGGCCTGGCAGATTGCCAAACTGGCGACCACCCTGATGAAAACCGGGGAAGTGACCGAGACGCTGCGAATTGTGTTCTATCCT
The DNA here is from genome assembly GCA_018433925.1 of Phycisphaerae bacterium. Lineage (GTDB taxonomy): Bacteria > Planctomycetota > Phycisphaerae > Sedimentisphaerales > Anaerohalosphaeraceae > JAHDQI01. The sequence continues at coordinate 30,236 of JAHDQI010000096.1, forward strand.
TTTACCTATGGAGTGGCGGCTGGTTTCGGACTGCTGACCTTCGTGTTTTTTATTGAATTGCTGAAAATCCTGTTTGGCTGCACTGAGGAATCCGCATGAGCATGGCCGCCGTCGGGATTCTTGGAATTGTCGTTTTGATGCTGGTGCTGTTTTTGCTGGGTACGCCGGTCGGTTTTGCAATGGCGATTGTAGGCTTTTTGGTATTTTCTTATGTGGTCTCTCCCCAGGCGGCCCTGAGCATGGTTGGAACGTCTCTGTGGGCCACTTTTTCTAAGTACGGGCTGACGGTGATTCCGCTTTTTATTTTCATGGGTCAAATTGCCTTTCATTCCGGCATTAACCGGAATCTGTACCGAGCGGCCTATTGCTGGATTGGTCATATTCGAGGCGGCATCGCGATTGCAACCGTCCTGGCCTGTTCGGCCTTTGCGGCGATCTGCGGTTCCAACACAGCCACCGCCGCCACCATGGCGACCGTGGCATTGCCGGAGATGAAAAAATACAACTATCATCCGCGATTGAGTATCGGAGCGATTGCCAGCGGTTCGACGCTTGGAGTGGTCATTCCGCCCAGCGTTGTCCTTATCATTATCGGCCTGTCCACTGAGCAGTCCATTGCCAAACTGTTTTACGGAGGCATTGGCGCCGGTGTGGTTTTGACGCTGCTGCTGGCGCTGACCGTCTATCTGCTTTGTTGGCTCTTTCCGAACTGGGGACCGGTCGGTTCAAAGGTTAGTTTTCGTGAAAAGTTTATTTCGCTCAAAGGCGCCTTTGAGATGGTGCTTCTGTTTTTGTTGGTCATCCTTGGACTTTACTTCGGGATATTTACCCCCTCTGAAGCCGGAGCGGCCGGGGCGTTCCTGGCCATTGTCATCGGAGTACTGCAGAAAAAACTGTCCTGGAAGGGATTTCTTGACTCAATTAAAGATACCCTGAAGGCATCCTGTATGGTAATCACGATCGTAGCCGGTGCCATCATTTTCGGGAAATTTCTGACTGTCACCCGCATTCCCTATGAAATCGCCGATACGGTGGCTTCTCTGCCTGTCCCGAAAACCGTCATTATGCTATTGATTTTTATGTTTTTTATTATCGGCGGAGCCGTGATGGATGCCTTGGCACTATTGATGATCAGCATTCCCATTTTCTTTCCGGTGGCAACAGGTTTAGGTTACGATCCGTTATGGTTTTCCGTTACCATTACTGTAATTACCACGCTGGGAGCCATTACTCCGCCTGTGGGCGCTACGACATATGTTGTGGGAGCAATGGCCAAAGAGGTCTCCTTGCAGGAGGTCTTTAAGGGGGTTCTGTATTTTATCCCGGCTTATCTCCTGTGCATCCTGCTGCTTATGCTGTTCCCCAAGATTATTACCTTTTTACCTGCTATTTTGAGACAGTAAGGCGATGTAAAATGGGTTGTCTGCATCGAAGTAAGAAACGGATGCAATCTACAATTTGGCGTCGCAAGATGTTTATAAGTTCTTTATTTAGAATGGTTTGCTTATGCCTCCAGGAAGGCCGCGGTGTGCCTGAGCCGTTCAGTGTTCCTTTCGAGAAACTATAACCCTTTGCAAAAACAATGCTTATAATCAAATCGCCCGTCCTGGGTTTCCCCGATTCAAGTATTCTTCCAGTCTGACATAGCCCTTTTCAGCATTTCTTGACGCAGGCGGTAAATTGTGGGATACTTACAGGTCTATGAAAAAACGAGTGGCGATTCTTGGTTCAACCGGATCTATCGGTCAAAATGCGTTGTGTGTCATTGAGGCGCTGGGACCGGAGTACGAAGTTGCGGCGCTGACGGCTCACAGCCGGTATGATTTGCTGGCCGAGCAGGCCGAACGGTATCAGCCGGCCGTTATTGCTTTGACGCATCCTGATTTTAAGCCGGGATATGAGGCCTTTTCGGGCGGCTTTTCCGGTAGCGTGTTATATGGTCCTGACAGTTTGGCGGATATCGCAGTGCGGGAGGATGTAGATATTGTGCTGTGCGGCGTGGTGGGAGCGGCAGGGCTTCCGGCCGTGTTGGCGGCGGCCGGTGCGGGAAAGCGGCTGGCGATTGCCAATAAGGAGCCGCTGGTGATCGCCGGGGAGCTGCTGACTCGACGGGCGGCTGAAAACGGGGCTGAGATTCTGCCGATAGACAGTGAACATTCAGCCGTGTTTCAAGCTCTGCAGGCCGGCCGACCGCAAGAGGTGAGGCGGATTGTGCTGACGGCTTCCGGAGGGCCTTTTTTGCGGTCCGGGCGGCAGGAAATGGAGGAGGCAACTGTCGAGCAGGCCCTGGCGCATCCGACCTGGAGGATGGGACCGAAAATCACAGTTGATTCGGCGACGATGATGAATAAAGCGTTGGAAGTGATTGAGGCGCAGTGGCTTTTTGGGCTGCCGGTGGATCAGATTGATGTGCTGATTCATCCGGAGTCGATTGTGCATTCGATGGTGGAATTTGTCGACGGTTCGGTGATTGCCCAGCTTGGCACGCCAGATATGAAGACGCCGATTCAATACGCTTTGACCTATCCGGAGCGGCGGGAGGGGGTTGCAGAGGGGTTGAAACTGGAGGAAATGGGTCGTTTGACCTTTGAGCCGCCGGATTTGGAGCAGTTTCGGGCGCTGGCGCTGGGGTATGAGGCGGCACGGCAGGGGGGATCAGCCCCGGTGGTGCTAAATGCGGCCAATGAGGAGGCGGTGGCGGCTTTTCTGGAGGGAAAGATACGATTTGGCCGAATACGAGAACTTATCGAGCAGACGCTTGAGACCCATACGGTGCGGGAACACCTGTCGCTGGAGGCCCTGCTGGAAACTGACGGCTGGGCAAGAAACCGGGTAAGGCGTCTGCTGGAACTGATGGAAACTGTGTAAAAAAAGCATGAGAGGAACACTGAATGGCCGAACAGGAAAAGAAGTCCGATAAACCGCAATCCGAGAAAACGGATCGGGATTTATTTCATATGATGACGGATCAGGGAAACGGCAGGTCTGAATGTGAAAAGCCGGCCGAATCGGCTGCCGGACGCTCGGCTGATGAGCCAAGTTCTCTGCCGCAGGAAATTGGCGCCAAAAGCAAAGCCGCCAAGTTCTTTGATCTGCTGATTGCGCTGGGAATTATCACGGCGGTTATTGTCTTTATTCTGAAGGCACCGGGCGTGGCCGGAACGGTGGCTCTGGTTGTACTGGGCTTTGGAGCAGTCATTTTTATTCATGAATTCGGGCATTTTATCGTGGCCAAGTTAGGCGGCATCAAGGTGGAGGCGTTTTCGATTGGTTTTCCGCCAACGA
>JAHDQI010000389.1 GCA_018433925.1 Phycisphaerae bacterium
CTTAATAGTGTATAGATAGCATTGAGGCATAAAGCAAAGCAGATAGCTTTGTAAACTGAATTGTAAGAAGGGCCATAAAAAAATTCTCGAACTTATACAACGTCATTTATAACAGTGTGTTGTGTTAAAATGAGTGCAAATTCCTTCATAAGAACCAAGAAGAAACTATGATTTTCGAACTCGTATCCCAATGACATAACGTCATGTTCAGATTAAAGTTACGGTTTATAGGAAGGATTTGCAAAAGAATTAAACTACGCCCGGCGGGATTCGAACCCACGACCTTCGGTTTAGGAAACCGATGCTCTATCCTGCTGAGCTACGAGCGCAAAATATTTAATACACGGCACTTACATACATTTAGTGAAAACCAAAAAGAACCCTCATGGAGCCATTCTTGCATAGATCCTACGAATTCTACTTTACTCGATCAACGTGGGACCGGCAAGTACCGGAAGAAAAATATCACGACAAAAACGCCTGCAATGAATCGATAAGAGCAAGCGTGCCAAATCATCAAAAAAGACCGTTTCGCTCAGTCTGTGGTCAGCCAATTGCCCGCCATCCTCGAAAATTCAAACAAACCGATCCGGCAATCCCCATCCTCGTCAAAATCCGAAAGCGACTGGCAGTCTTCCCGCAGCCAATGGACAAGAAAAACCGTCAAGTCCTCTAAATCCACGACATGATCCCCCGTAAAATCCCCATACAGCCACGAAGCGTCATTCGAAGCCGACAGCCGGATATTATCAAATTCAGACCAGGCATTGCCCGGATAGTTTGCCAGCGTCAGTTCAACACCCAGGTTCCTGCCCACCGAATCCGCCGTCGTCACGGCCGTCACCTCAAGCGTTTCAAAGGCCGGCCAGCTATCGCCGTTTGCAGGCAGGGAGGCGCTGGCCAACTCGATTCGGTCGCCTGTCTGCTCATAATAGAGCGCCGCCTTCGGACTGCCCTGCCATGAATTTCGAACATCCGCTCTCAGGGTATAGACCTCGCCCTCGGCCCCGATAACCTGCCCGGTAGGTTGCCGCAGCGTGCTCCCGTTGCCCTGCCAGAAGAAATAAGAGCCGTCCGTACCCCCTGCCGAGAGTCCGCGCCCGCCGGAACCGTTCCAGGTCCAGCCGGCCGGGGTGATCTCCGACGAGATACCGTCTGCTTCAAAACTATGGTTGACAACACCTGCCATAGAGGTAATCACCGAAGCCGGGATCGAAGGCGCGGTCTGGTTTCTGTTCGAGCTTTGATCCCGGGCGGCAACCGTATAGGTATATCGAACATTCGGCTGAAGGCCGGTATCGAGATAGACAGGACTGGCCTGCCAGCCGCTGTCATGGCCGCCGCCGGAAGTACAGACAAACGAATACTCAACCCCCGATATGTCCGTCGCCGTCTCGGCCGTCATCGTCACCGAACCCGAATCATATGCCTCGGGAGCAGCCGCCCAGCGCATGGGATTCGGAGACGGCGGCGTATCATCCGTCAGGGGTGTCGCAGCCGCCTCAGGGCAGTGGCTGCTCTCGCCGGCCGCGTTGACCGCGCTGACCACATAATAATAGGTCGTTCCGTTGCTCAGACCCCCATCCGTATAGTGAGTCGTCCTGGCCACCGACGCGACAGTCGTATAAGGTCCGCCGCTGTCGGAGGCGCGTTTCACAAGATAGCTTGAGGCCCGGCCTGAAC